>DASTYT010000016.1 GCA_035764725.1 Candidatus Methylomirabilota bacterium
GCAGGATGTGAACGCGCCCCGGACGCAGGATGTGAACGCCCCGCGGCAGCAGAACGTCAACGCCCCGCGGACGCAGGATGTGAACGCGCCCCGGACGCAGGATGTGAACGCCCCGCGGCAGCAGAACGTCAACGCCCCGCGGACGCAGGACGTGAACGCCCCCCGGACGCAAGATGTGAACGCCCCGCGGTCCTCGGATCCGAGCGCTCCGCGTGGCGATATTTCGCGTGCCGCATCGCTGGTACGCGAGGCTGAGGCGGCGTGCAAGGCTGGGCACAGCAGCGTGGCTTCCGAGAAGGCCAAGGCTGCGATCGAGATCATCAAGAAGTAACGGTAGTCTCCCGCAGCACGGGCCCCGGGGCGACCCCCCGGGGCCCTTTGTCTCTCTAGACCAGCCGCGCGCGCAGCCGAGACGACGCGAAGTCCACCGCCATGACCAGCGCGATCAGCACCAGCAGCACCGTCGACGCTGCCGGGTAGTTCAGCATCCGAAGGTAGGTCTGGATGTAGAAACCGATTCCCCCTGCCCCGACGAAGCCTAGGATGGCTGCCGCCCGGATGTTGGTTTCGAACCGGTAGAGCGTGAAGGAGAGGAACTGGGGCACGAGCTGGGGGAGGATCCCCCACCGCAGCAGCTGCAGGTGGGTCGCGCCGGTGGCCGCGATGGCCTCCACCGGTCCCGGATCGATCGACTCGATCGCCTCCGAATAGAGCTTGGCGAGCACCGTCGCCGTGTAGGCCACCACCGCCAGCACACCGGGGAACGGGCCCAGCCCGACGGCGGCCACGAAGATAAGCGCGTAGACGAGCGTGTCCACCGCGCGGAACATGTTCAGAATCGAGCGGGCGCTGTAGAAGAGCCATGGCGGCGACACGTTTCGCGCCGCGAGAAATCCCACCGGCAGCGCGAGGATCGCCGCGATTCCCGTCCCGACGATCGCGATCTGCAGCGTCTGGGTGGCGCCCCGCAGCGCGTGCCCCAGCACGGAGGGGTCCGGTGGCAGCATGCGCCGGAGGAATTCCAGCACGAACGGAACACCCTCGACGGATCGCCACAGCGACACCTCGGTAGCCCAGGCGGCCCAGAGGAACAGGGCCAGGATCACCGCCCAGGCGGCCCATCGCGCGCCCCGGCTCACGCGGCTCGGCTCTCGAAGATGCGCTCGGCCACCGTTTCCGTGAGCCCATCGGACGGCCCGTCGTAGACCACCCGGCCGGCCCGGAGGCCCACGACCCGCCGTCCGTACAGGCGCGCCAGCTCGAGAACGTGGAGCGACGTCACCACGGTGAGGCCGTCCTCCTCGCTGATCCGGCGCAGCAGCGCGAGTACTGTATGCGCGAGGGCCGGATCGAGGCTCGCCATGGGCTCGTCGGCGAGGAGAACTCGCGGGTCCTGCACGAGCGCGCGCGCGATGGCCACGCGCTGCTGCTGTCCGCCGGACAGCGTGTCGACACGACGGCCGCCCAGGCCCTGGAGCCCCACGCGCTCGAGCACGGCGTGCGCGCGCGTGACGTCTGCGGCCGGGAAGAGCGCCAGCAGCGAACGGAGGGTGGGGACGCGTGCGAGCCGGCCCACGAGCACGTTCTCGAGCACGCTGAGCCTCCGCAGCAGATTGAACTGCTGGAATACGAAGCCGATTCCCGCTCGGATACGGCGCAGCTCGTCGGCCGAGGCGCCGCCCACGAAGACGCCGTCCACCGAGACGTCGCCCGCCGTCGGCACGACCAGCCCGTTCAAGCAGCGGAGCAACGTGGATTTGCCGGCGCCGCTCGGGCCGATGAGCGCGACGAACTCACCGGCCGGAAGGTCGAGATCGATCCCGTCGAGCCCCACCGTGCCTCCGGGATAGACCTTCCGGAGGCCGCGGACACGAATCACCCGCGCCGCCCCGCCGTGAGGTGGAAATGGAGGTGGTAGACCACCTGACCCCCCTCAGGGCCGACGTTGCAGCTCACGCGATAGCCACGCTCGCCGTAGCCCGTCTTCTCGCCCAGGAGGCGCGCCGCCTGGATGCAGCGGCCCACCACCGCAGTGTCCTCAGGGGCCAGCCGCGCGATCGACTCGATGTGACGCTTGGGAACGATCAGCAGATGGACGGGGGCTTTCGGATAAATGTCCTTGAAGGCAAGGACCTCGTCGTCCTCGAACTCGATGTCCGCCGGCGTCTGGCGTGCGACGATGCGACAGAAGACGCAGTCCGCGCTCACGCACCCTCCTGACTGGTGTATACTCACGAGCCGCGGCGCTGCTCGACCGCGACGATTCCCGCGCCAAGGAGATATTGATGGGTACGTGTCCCAAGTGCAAGCTGCGGATCCGCCGGAACGGCAACCACATCAAGCTCGGCACGGTGTGGCTGCACAAGATCTGTCCGGCACGGTCCGCTGTCGTCAAGGTCGCCGCCGCGGCGAAGCTTGCGGCCCAAGCCCAGCCCGCCGGTGCCCCGAAGCGTGTCACACGGCGGGCCACCGCCGCGCCGAAGCGTGCCGCGAAGCCTGCCCGCACCAAGCGGACCTGATCCCCCGCTCCCGCCTCCTCGGCCTTCATTCGCGCTACTCGCCCAGGATCCACCTCCGCCGGGGGGCGGCGCCGTAAGTGAGACCGAAGCGCGCGAGCGCGGTCTGCTTGATCAGCTCCACCGCTTCCTCCGGTGAATCGGTCACGATGAAGCGGTCCACGTCCTCCGGCTCCACGGTGTGCTCGGCGACCAGCCGCTCCCGCATGAACCCGAGCAAGGGTTCCCAGTAGTCGCGGCCCATGAGCACGAGTGGAAACTGCTGGATCTTTCCCGTCTGGATCTGCGTCGCGGTCTCGAAGACCTCGTCGAGCGTGCCGAACCCGCCGGGCATGGCGAAGAAAGCGTAGGAGTACTTCACGAGCATGACCCGCCGCACGAAGAAATGCTCGAAGGTGATCCAGCGATCGAGGTATGGATTCGGGCGCTGCTCTTTCGGCAGCTCGATGTTGCAGCCGATCGAGGCGCCGCCCGCCTCCTTGGCGCCGCGGTTGGCCGCCTCCATGATGCCGGGACCGCCCCCCGTCATCACCGTGAAGCCCGCCCGCGCAAGGCGGGTCCCCACCTCGCGCGCCAGCGCGTAGTAGCGGTGCGTCTCGGGGAACCGCGCCGAACCGAACACGGTGACGCAGGGTCCCACGAAGTGCAGCGCCCGGAAGCCCCGGACGAACTCCACGAAGATCCGCAGGGCCTGCCTGAGCTCGTAGCGCCGAGGCTGCGGGCCCTGGAGAAAGCGGATGACCGAGGGAGGGCCGGGATCCTTTCCCCACTCCGGCTGAACCGGTGTGGCCCGCCGGCGGGCGCGGCCCCTTACCGGCCTCTGACCGTCATCACCGGGCATAAGGCGGCGGATACGACGCGGCTGGCGACACTGCCCACGAAGAGCCGCGCCAGCCCCGACCGGCCGTGCGTGCCCATGACGATCAGGTCCGCCCGCAGCCGCTTGGCGGCGCGCACGATCCGCTCGTGCGCAGAGCCCTCGACGATGAGGCCGCGGACACGGACGCGGGCCTTGCGCGCGCGCGTCACCAGGGCGTCGAGCTTACGCTGGGCGTCCTGGCGGGCCGCCGCGTCGATGGCCTCGTAAGTCTGGGGCGGCACGTAGCCCTCGCCCATCATCGGGACGATGGGCGCGAGCGCATGGAGGATCACCAGCTCCGCGCGCGAGTCGCGGGCCATGGCGAGCGCGCGGTCGAACGCTGCGCGCGACGCGCTGGAGAAATCGGTTGGATGCAGGATGCGCCGGATCCGCTTCATGATGCGCTCCTCATTGAGTCGTTCCACCCGGCGTCACGCACGAAGGCCGGGAGCGGTGCGCGCCCCCGGCCTTCGCGATGAATCGGGTTGGTGGAGGGTAAGGGAGTCGAACCCTCGACCTCGGCGTTGCGAACGCCGCGCTCTCCCAACTGAGCTAACCCCCCGTGACAACCTCCGTATTCTACTCGGGTCGCCGCCACGCGACAAGCGCGCCGCCGCTCAGCTCTTGGCGCCCGCCTGCCCGTCTCCCGCCGCGCCCAGCACGCTGCGAAGCGAGCTGAGGAGATCCACCGGGATGGGGAAGAAGGTCGTGGTGTTCCGCTCGGAGGCGATCTCTCGCATGGTCTGCAGGTACCGGAGCTGGATGGCCATGGGGAAGCGCGACAGCACGTCCGCGGCCTCGGCCAGCTTCGCGGCCGCCTGGAACTCGCCGTCGGCATTGATGACCTTGGCTCGCCGCTCGCGCTCGGCCTCCGCCTGCTTGGACATCGCCCGCTGCATGTCCTGGGGAAGATCCACGTTCTTCACCTCGACCGCGGCCACCTTGATGCCCCAGGGGTTCGTGTGCTCGTCGATGATGCGGGTGAGCTCCTGGTTGATCTTGTCGCGGGCGGCCAGAAGGTCGTCCAGCTCTTGCTGGCCGAGCACGCTCCGCAGAGTGGTCTGGGCGATCTGGGACGTCGCGTAGAGGTAGTCCTCTACGCTGATCACCGCCTTCGCGGCGTCGAGCACGCGGAAGAAGATCACCGCATTCACCTTCACGGAGACGTTGTCACGCGTGATGACGTCCTGGGGCGGCACGTCCATGGTGATGGTGCGCAGGCTCACCTTCACCATCTTGTCGATGAACGGGATCAGGAGGATGAGGCCGGGTCCGGACCCGTCACCTCCCGGGTTGATCACCGCGCTGGCGCGCCGGCCGAAGCGAAAGATCACCGCCCGCTCGTACTCGCGGAGGATCTTCACCGACGAGGCGATCACGAACAGGGCGATCACCACGACCAGGATCAGGCCCACGCTCATCTCGAATCCGCCCATGGAACCTCCTCGGCGCGCTCAGCGCCGGCTGGCGGCCTCGGCCTTGGCCACCGTGAGGGTCAGCCCATCCACACGCACGATCGTCACCGGCTCGCCGGCGGCGATCGGGCCGTCCTGCGCCACCGCTCGCCACAGCTCCCCATCCACCGCAACCTGGCCCTCGGGCGTGAGCGGAGTCCGCACCACCGCTGGCTGCCCGACCATGCCGGTGGCGCCGGTGCTCGGAACGCGGTAGAGGGCGCGGACACCGAAGGATAGCGCGAAGATCACCAGGCCGGCCGTGCTCCCCACGGCAGGCACGATCACCCACCAGGACAAACGCAGCGCGCCGGCCGCTTCGGGCGCGTCGAAGAGCATCATCGAGCCCAGCAGCATCGAAACCACCCCACCCACCGTGAGAATCCCATGGCTCACCACCTTGATCTCCGCGATCAGCAAGACGCCGCCGAAGAGGATCAGGAGCAATCCAGCCCAGTTGATGGGCAGGCTCTGGAAGGCGAAGAACGCCAGGATGATGCTGATCCCCCCGATCACCCCGGGAAGGATCGCGCCGGGAGTCGAGAGCTCGAAGAAGAGGCCCAGCATCCCCGCCATCATGAGGATGTACGCGACGTTTGGATCGGAGATGAGGGCCAGGAAGCGGTCACGGAAGTTGATGTCGATCTTCCTGATGGGCGCGCCCTTTGTCTCGAGCGTGACACTGCCCTTCGTGGTCCTCACGGTCCGGCCGTCCAGCTTGACGAGCAGGTCAGGCACGCTGTCGGCAACCAGGTCCACGACCTTGAGCTTGACGGCCTCGCGCTCGGTGGCGGACACGGATGATCGCACCGCCTTCTCCGCCCAGTCGACATTCCGTCCTCGCTCCGTCGCGATGCTTCGCACGAACGCGGCAGCGTCGTTCTCGACCTTCTTCAACATCTCCTTGTCGGTGGTCCCTCCGCCCACCGTCACCGGATGGGCGGCGCCGATGTTGGTGGCGGGCGCCATCGCGGCCACATGCGCGGCCATCGTGATGAACACGCCCGCGGAGGCGGCCCGGGCGCCGGTCGGGGCCACGTAGACGACGATCGGTATCTCGGAGTTGAGTATGGTCTGGCAGATCGTGCGCATCGATCGCTCGAGGCCGCCGGGCGTGTCAAGGAGCAACACCAGCGCCTGGGCACGCTCGGTCTGCGCCCGGTCCACGGCGATGTTGACCAGCCGCACCGTCACCGGCGTGATGGCCCCCTCGAGGTCCATGACGGCGACGGGAGCGGCGGCGACCGCGGCGGGGGGCGCCGCGACCGCGGCGAGCAAAAGAAGGAGGGCGAGGAAAGCGGCGAGCGGAGCCGGTTTCATGGCTGACTCCACGGGCTCATGATAACACGCGGAGCACGGGACGAGGCGCCGCCGGGCGCGGCGCTCAGGCGCGCAGCGCGAGGACGGAGACCAGCTCGAAGAGGAGATTCGCGGCAAGGAGCCCGGTGATGGCGCCCGGCCCGTCGTAGGGCGGCGACACCTCCACGATGTCCGCGCCGCGCAAGTCGAGCGGCCGGAGCGCGCGCACCAGGCCCAGCGCTTCGTACGACGTGAGCCCGCCCACTTCCGGCGTGCCCGTGCCGGGCGCGTACGCAGGATCGACCGCGTCGATGTCGAACGAGCAGTAGACGGGCCCGCCCGCGAGGCGGGCCAGCCGCCCCGCCGCCCACTCGACGCCGTGCTGCTTGATCTCCTCGATGCGCAGGACTTCGAAACCGTGGGCGGCGTGGAACGCGAAGTCATCGGGCGCGTAGAGGGGGCCGCGAATGCCCACCTGAATGGACCGCGAGCCGTCGATCAGCCCCTCCTCGATGGCCCGCCGGAAGGTGCTGCCGTGATAGTAGGGCAGGCCGAAGTACCGATCCCAGGTGTCGGGATGCGAGTCGAAGTGGACCAGGCCGAGACGTCCGTGGCGCCGCGCCAGCACGCGGAGAACGGCCAGCGTGATGGTGTGATCCCCGCCCACGCAGATGGGCATGGCCCCGCCCGCCACGACGGGCCCGAGGGTTCGCTCGATGGCGGCGAAGGTATGCTCGATGGAGATCGGCACGATGTCCACGTCCCCGCAGTCCGCTACCCGGAGGCGCTCGAAGGGCTGGACGTTCAGCGCAGAGTTCCACGGCCTGATGAGGGAGGACTGCTCGCGGACATGGCGCGGACCGAAGCGCGCCCCCGAGCGATAGGAGCAGCCGCCGTCGAAGGGCACGCCGTAGAGCGCCACGTCCAGCCCCTCAGCGGAAGGCCGGTGCGGCAACCGCATGAACGTGGCGATCTGGCCGAAGCGGGGTGAGGAGAACGCGTCGGTGGGGCGCGGATGGTCGGTCATGGCCGCGGGCCCGCGGTCGTGCTGCCTCGCCGCCCGCACCCCGGCCTAGAGCTGATCGCGCAGGCCGGCCACCGCGTCGGCGAGGCGCTCGACGTCGGCGGCGGTGTTGTAGACGGAGAAGCTGGCGCGCAGGGTGCCGGTGACGCCCAAGGCTCGCGCGAGCGGCTGGGCACAGTGATGCCCCGCCCGGACCGCAACCCCCGACTGGTCCAGCAGCGCCGCGCCGTCGTGCGGATGGTAACCCTCCACGTTGAAGGCCACCACCGCGCCCTTGATCTCGGGATTGCGCGGGCCGTACACGGTCACCCCAGGAATCGTGCTGAGCGCGTCCAGACAGCGGCGCGTGAGGTCCCGCTCGTGCGCGCTCACGCGATCCATCCCGAGCTTGTCGAGGTACTCGACCGCGGCGTGGAGGCCCACCGCCTCCGCAATGGGCGGGGTGCCGGGCTCGAAGCGCCAGGGCAGATCGTTCCACTGGGCATGGTCGATCCACACCTCCTTGATCATCTCGCTCCCGCCCACGCCGGGCTCCAGGCGCTCGAGGGTCTCGAGCCGTCCGTAGAGCACGCCGATGCCGGTGGGGCCCAGCATCTTGTGCCCGGAGCAGACGTAGAAATCGCAGCCCAGCGCGGCCAAGTCGAGACGGAGGTGCGGCGCCGCCTGGGCGCCGTCGAGCAGCACCATGGCGCCCGCGGCCCTGGCATGGCGGACGATTTCCGCCACCGGATTGATGGTGCCCAGCACGTTGGAGATGTGGGCCACCGCGACCATGCGCGTACGAGGACCCAGGAGGCGGGCGTAAGCCTCCATGTCGAGGTAGGCGCCGTTGACGAGCGGGATCGCGCGCAGGGTGGCCCCCCGGTCCCGGCAGGCCATCTGCCACGGGATCAGATTGGAGTGATGCTCCATCTCGCTGACGATCACCTCGTCGCCCGGACGCAGCGTGCGTCCGATCGTCGCCGCCACGATGTTGATGCCGTCGGTGGTGCCGCGCGTGAAGACGATCTCCTGCCGGTGCCGCGCGGACATGAAAGCGCGCACGGCATCGCGCGCGGCCTCGTACTGCTCGGTGGCCTCCTCGCCCAGGGTGTGGATGGACCGGTGCACGTTGGCATTGCTGCGCTCGTAGAAGCGCTGCATAGCCTCCAGCACCTGGCGCGGCTTCTGGCTCGAGGCGCCGGAGTCGAGGTAGACGAGCGGTCGCCCGTTCACCGAGCGCGCGAGGATGGGGAAGTCGGCCCGGCAGGCCTCGCCCAGCGTCATCGCGCCACCGCCTTGCCGGCGAGGGCACCGTGCAGCACGGTGAGCGGCAGCGTCACGCACTTGAGCCGGGTGGGTCGGATGTCCGCCTCGAGCCGCTCGAGGAGATCCGGGGTGGCGATGCGCCCCAGCTCCTCCGTGGTCTTTCCGACGCCCATCTCGATGAGGAGGTCGGCGGAGGCTCCGCAGATCGCGCAGCAGTCGCCGTGATGGCGGGCCTCGGCCAGCCGATCTCCCTCGATCCGGCACTCGATCGCGATGCGGTCCCCGCAGAGAGGGTTGACGTCCTCGAACGCGGCGGTGGCGCCCTCGAGGCGGCCCCGGAAGCGTGGCTTGCGGAAGCGCTCGCGGATGACGTCGCTGTACTGGACGGGGCTCATTCGCCGAGCTCTCCACGCGCGGCGTTCTTCCTGTACGGCGGGAAGCGCCAGGCGCTCTCTCCGGACATGAGCCCACCCTCGCCCAGCCCGGCCAGCTCGAGATTGCCGACGGGCTCGCCGGTGAGGAGCCGCGGGAGCACCAGGTCGAACGTGGTGGCTTGCGAGAACATCCCGCAGGTGGGCATGCCGAGCACCGGCCGGCCGCCGATGTCGGCCAGGAAGAGCAGGCTTCCTGGGTGCGCGGGCACGCCGTGGCGCTCCATGTGGCCGCCGGCCGCCTCGATACCCAGAAAGACGGGATCGAGGGGGTCCAGCGCGCTCGCGCCGGCCACGATCACGAGGTCGGCCCCCTCGCCGATGACACCCTCGATGGTCGCCGCCACCGCGGCGGCGTCGCCGCCGGAGTAGCGCACCGGCAGCAGGCGCGAGCCAAACCAGTCCATCTTCTCCTGCAGCGCGGACTCGAAGCGCTCGCGCTGTCGCGGCTCCAGGCTTTCGCGGGAGATCGCCCCGATCAGCCGGGACTCGAATCCCTGTACCGTCAGGAGACCGCCGGCAGCCCAGGCCAGGCTCTCCACGTGCTTGATCACCGACTCGGCGATGGCCAGCGGGGTGACCTTGGCCTTGGCGACGACCTCGTCCGCGTCGACGGGCTGGAGGTCCCACAGCGTGAACACGGCGATGCCCGACTCGGTATTGACTTCGCGCAGCGCCCGATCGCGCACGCGCACCAGGCCGCGCCGCGCCGCCGCCAGGGTCCACTGCCCACCGCCGTAGCCTTTGACCTGCACGCCCGGGCCCGCCGCGGCCTGCGCCAGCCGGGAGCCGGCCGGCTCCTCGTGGATATCGCCCGGCTCGAGCTCCAGCACGTGGAGCGGCGTGCTCCATGGCGCCTCGAGGGCCAGCGCGGCCGTCGCGGCGTCCAGCAGCTGGCCCTTGCGCACGATGATCTTCCCGCCCATGCCCCGTACGTCATGCGCAGCGATGCGTCCGACGAGGCGGGCCGGCGTGAGGCCGTCGCGGCCGAGGGCCAGCGCCTTCACTTGAGGCCTCGCCGCACCTTCTCGACGATGGGCATGCCGGTCGCCTTGCGCTGGACGGCCAGCACCTCGGCGATGATCGCCAGGGCGATCTCGGGCGCCGACTGCGCGCCGAGGTCGAGCCCGATCGGCACCCGCACGCGCTCCAGCTCGCTCTCGGCGATCCCGTCTTCCCGAAGGAGGTTCAGGATGGCGGCGCCGCGCCGGCTCGACCCGAGCAGGCCGATGTAGCCCACCGGCGTCGCGAGCGCGTGCTTGAGCACGGGCACATCGTACTTGTAGTCGTGGGCCACCAGCACCAGCGCGGTGCTCGGCAGGAGCGGGATCTCCCGGATCAGCTCCGAGGGGATGCCGATGCGGAGGTCGTCCACGTCGGGGAAGCGCTCGCGGGTGGCGAAGCGCGGGCGGCCGTCCACCACCACGGTGCGGAAGCCGAGGGTGCGCGCCAGCGTCACCAGCGGCATGGCCACGTGGCTGCCGCCCACGATAGCGAGAATGGCGGGCGGGACCAGCACCTCGATGAAGGCGCGCGTCTCGGCCACGAGCACGGTCTTGGACCTGCCGGTCTCCAGCGCAGCCCGGGCCTCGTCGCGCAGCCGTCCGTCCAGTTCGGCGCTCCCCAGCGACCCCTCGACCGCCCCGCTGTCGAGGAGCAGGAGCTTGGCGCCGCCCCCCGCCGCGTCCAGCCGGGTGACGATCGCGGCGCGCCCTCCCGCGTCCGCGTGGGCACGGGCCCGCTCGTAGAACGCCAGCGTGGCGTCTCCGGGCCGGTCCAGCGTCACCGGCTCCATGAACACCTCGATGGTGCCGCCGCAGGTGAGGCCGATCTCCCAGGCTTCCTCGTCACCCAGGTCCAGCTCGAGCAGCCGCGGGCGATTCTTGTCGAGCACGCCGGCGGACTCCTCGATGACCTGCGCGTCCACGCAGCCGCCGATTGTGACGGAGCCGAGGATGCGTCCGCCCTCGCCCACCAGCATCTGGGCGCCTTCCTTGCGCGGCGTGGTCCCCCGCGTGTTGACGAGGGTGGCGAGGGCCACCTTGCCCTCGGACTCGCGTAGCTTGTCGAGGTTCTCGAACAGCTCCGACTTGCTCATGGCGTGCGGTCTCTCTCGCTATCCCAGTTTCAGGTGGCCGGCCAGGTCGCGCAAGCTGGACAGATTGTGCGCCGCCGCGAAGTGATCAACCAGCGGCAAGGCCGCGGCCATGCCGCGCGTCAGGGGCTCGTAGGACGGGTTGCCCAGCAGCGGATTCAGCCAGATCATGCGCCCGGCCTTCCGCTTGATGACCAGCATCTCGTGCTCCAGCTCCTCCGGCTCTCCGGTGTCCCAGCCGTCGGACAGGATGATCACGATGGTGCGCCGGTCGACGAGGTGTCCCCACGAGTGGTTGAACTCATGCAGTGACTCGCCGATCCGCGTCCCGCCCGACCAGTCCCGCACCGCCGCGAGCTGCCGGAGCGCCTCTTTGTAGGTCGCCCCCTTGAGATGCTCGGTGATGCGCGTGAGTCGCGTGGCGAAGGTGAAGGTCTCCACGCGGCCGAACACGTTCTGCAGGGCGTAGAGAAAGAGCAGGAGGAAACGGCTGTAGAGGTCCATCGAGCCGGACACGTCCGCGATCAGCACGAGGCGGATTTTCCGCCGCCGCCGCTCCCGGCGGCGGAGCTCGATCATCTCGCCCTTGAGCAGGTTGGCCCGGATGCTCCGCCGGAGGTCCACGACCCCACCGCGCTTCACCGGCCGCCGGCGGCGCGACAGGCGCCGGGCCAGGCGTTTCGCGATGAGGACGGTGACGCGCGCCACCTCGTCGAGCTGCTCGGTGGGGAACGTCGAGAAATCCTGGTCCATCAAGACTTCCTGGGCGCTGACGCCGGGCACCTCGAGCGGCTCGCCGTCGTCCTCGCCCTGCTCCTCCCATCCCTCGAGCGCGACCTGCGTCTCCTTCTTCGCATGGCTCTCGACCGAGCCGTGGATCGTGTCGTCCTCGGGCCGGGGCGGCTCGATGTTCTGAATGAGGCCGTCCAGCCCCTGCCCCTCGTCGGCGCGGTACTTCCAGAACGCCTCGAAGAGCCGGTCGAAGATGGGGATCTCTTCTTTGCGCGTCACCAGGACGGTGCGCAGCCCGAGGTAGACCTCGTCACGGTCGAGGAGATCGATGCTCTCGAGCGCGCGCACCGCGTCCATCACCTCGGACGTGGTGGTGGCCACGCCGGCCGCCCGCAGCATCCGCCCGAACGCGAGCGTCTGGGTCAGGAGATCGCGGGCGGGAGCGGTCGCGGCCACGTGCTACCCCTCGGCCGCCACGAAGCGCTTCATGCCGGAAGCGGCGAGCTCCTTGCGCACCCGCTTGATGTCGTCCGGATCCTTGAGGACACAGCCCAGCGTCTCCTGCACCAGCTCCTCGTCGAGATGGTCGGCATGCAGCGACGACAGCGCCTGGGCCCAGTCGAGCGTCTCGGCGACGCCGGGCAGCTTGGCGAGGCGGACGGTCCGGAGGGTCTCCATGAAGCGGGAGATCTGGCGGGCCAGGCGCTCGTTCACCCCGGCCACCTTTCGGGTCACGATGCGCACTTCCTTGTCGAAGCCGGGGTAGTCGACCCAGAGGTAGAGGCAGCGCCGGCGGAGCGCGTCGGACAGCTCCCGATTCCGATTCGAGGTCAAGATCACGTAGGGCGGCTCGGTGGCCTTGACCGTGCCGATCTCGGGGATCGTGACCTGGAAGTCTGAAAGTACTTCCAGAAGGAACGCCTCGAACTCCTCGTCAGCACGGTCGATTTCGTCGATCAGCAACACGGGCGGTGGGCCATTCGGGGTGATGGCCTGGAGCAGCGGCCGGCGGATCAGGAAGGGCTCCGAGAAGATCTCGTGCTCCTTGTCCGGCGTCGAGGTCTCGGAATGCTCCTGCAGCTTGATGTGGAGGATCTGCTTGGGATAGTTCCACTCGTAGAGGGCCTGGGCGGCGTCGAGCCCTTCGTAGCACTGCAGGCGGATGAGCCGCGTGCCCAGCATCCGCGACATCACCTTCGCCACCTCGGTCTTGCCGACGCCGGCGTGCCCCTCGATCAGGAGCGGCTTCCTGAGCGTCATCGCCAGGTGCACCGACGTCGCCAGGGCGGGATCCGTGACGTACTCGGCGCCCTCCATCAAATCGCGGATTTTTTTGATCTCTTCTCTCATGGCTCCCTAGTTTACACCGACGGCCGTGCGGCCCGGAGGCTCTCGTAGTCGTCCGGAGTGTCGAGGTCCTGCGGCATGGGCATGTCGAAGGGCACGAGCGCGACACGCCCTGGTTCGGCGTCGATCACCCGGCGCGCCCCCTGGTCGCCGGTGAGGCGCGCCAGCTCGAGAAAGACCGATGCGGCGAACAGCACGGGGTTCCCTCGCCCGTCCCGGTAATGGGGCGCCACGATGGCCTTGCCGGTGGCGCGGTAGCACTCGAGCAAGCCGACCAGCACGGCCCGGGGGACCCGCGGCTGATCGCCGAGCGCGATGACCGCGGCGTCGGCGGCAGGCGACAGCGCGGCGATGCCCGCGACCACGGATCCCGCCTGACCTGCCTCGGGCGAGGGATTCACGGCAAGGCGCACGGGCAGGCCGAAGACGGCCTCGGCAAGGGCGGCATGCTCGGGCGGGACCACCACGACGACGTCCTCGAGGCCGGCGTCGACGAGGGCCGACACCGCATGGTGGAGCACGGGCCGACCGTCGAGGGGAAGGAGCAGCTTGGGGTGGCCCATGCGGCGCGACAGCCCCGCCGCAAGGACCACCCCGCCGATCACGCGCCGCTACTTCTTCGCCGCCGCCTCGATCGCGCGCTTCGCGAAGACCTTGAGGAGATGCTTCTTGTAGTCGACCGAGCCTTGGAGGTCGGCCTGGACGTCCACGCCATCCGGCGCCTTCTCCGCGGCGGCCTGGATGCTGGCCGCGTCCAGCGCCTTGCCGGCGATGGCGGCCTCCACGCCCTTCGCGCGCACCGCGCGGGTCCCCGCTCCCGTGATGCCGATCGACGCCTTCGTGCACTTGCCCCCGTCGATCGTAAGGACCGCGGCCACGCCCACCACCGCGAAACGCGAGGCGGGGTGCGGGAACTTCATGTACGCGGCGCTCTGGTTGGCGGCGAGCGCGGGCACGCGCACCTCGGTGAGGATCTCGTCACCGCCCACCGCGGTGGTCATGAGGCCCTTGAAGAAGTCGTCCACCTTGATGGTCCGCTTGCCCCGGGCGCCCTCCACCACCATCTCGGCATTGAGGGCGATGATCGTCGCGGGGTAGTCGGCCGCCGGGTCGGCGTGGGCCAGGCTGCCGCCGATGGTCCCCATGTTGCGCACCATCGGATCGCCGATGAGCGCGGCGGTGGCCGCGAGCACCGGGCACTTGCTCTTGACCGCGGACGACGATTCCACCGCATAGTGCGTGGTCATCGCACCGATGACGAGGCTGCCGCCGTCCTCCCGGATACCGGTCAGTCCGGGAACCTTCCGGAGATCGACCAGATGGGCGGGCCGCGCGAGGCGGAGCTTCATGGCGGGCAAGAGGCTATGGCCGCCCGCGAGAAGCTTGGCGTCGTCCTTATGCTTGCCGAGAAGGTCGAGCGCCTCTTTGATGCTGCCCGGCGTGTGGTAGTCGAACTGAGCTGGGTACATGCGCGCGGTCCCCCTTACTTCTTCGCCCGGGCGGCCTGGATGGTCTTCCAGACTCGCTCCGCCGTGAGCGGCATCGTTTCGATGTGGTCGACCCCGAGCCCGGAGAGTGCGTCCACCACCGCGTTGACCACGGCGGGTGTCGCCGCGATCGTGCCGGTCTCGCCCGCGCCCTTGATGCCGAGCGGGTTCACCGGCGTCGGCGTCTCGGTGCGATCGGTCTCGTACATGGGGAGCATGTCGGCCTTGGGCAGGGCGTAGTCCATCATGGTGCCGGTGACGAGCTGGCCCGAGCCATCGTCGTAGACAGCGCCTTCCCAGAGGGCCTGGCCCACGCCCTGCGCGATGCCCCCGTGCACCATCCCGTCCACGATCATGGGATTGATCACGTTGCCGACGTCGTCCACCGCGACGTAGCGCAGGATCTTCACGTTGCCGGTGTCCGGATCAACCTCGACCACGCACGCGTGCGCCCCGAACGGGAAGCAGAAGTTCGCCGGGTCGTAGAAGGAGGTCTCCTCCAGCCCCGGCTCCACGCCCTCGGGATAGTTGTGCGGGACATAGGCGGTGAGCGCGACCTGGCCGAACGGCACCGCCTTCTGAGGCGAGCCCTTCACCTGGAACTGGCCGTTGGCGTACTCGATGTCCTGCGGCGAGGCCTCCAGGAGGTGGGCGGCGATCTTCTTGCCCTTCTCCTTGATCTTGTTGATCGACATCGTGATGGCGGTGCCGCCCACGGACGCGGAGCGGCTCCCGTAGGTGCCCATGCCGAAGGGCACGGTGCCCGTGTCGCCGTGCACGATGTCCACGTGATCCATCGGGATGCCGAACTGATCGGCCACGAGCTGGGCGAACGTCGTCTCATGGCCCTGCCCATGGGAGTGCGACCCCGTGAACACCGTGACCATGCCCGTCGGATGCACGCGCACCTTGCCGGACTCCCAGAGTCCGGCCTGCGCCCCGAGGGAGCCGACCACCTTGGAGGGCGCGATGCTGCATGCCTCGATGTAGGTGGAGAAGCCGACGCCGATGAGCCGGCCCTTGGCGCGGGCCTCCGCCTGCTCGGCGCGGAACTTCTTGTAGTCGAGCATCTGGAGGGCGCGGTCGAAAGCGGCCCCGTAGTTACCGCTGTCGTAGGTCAGCGCGACCTTGGTCTGGAAGCCGTTGTCGAACTTCGGGATGAAATTCTTCTTCCGGATGTCCGCAGGGTCCATTTTCAATGTCGCCGCGGCGGCGTCCACCATCCGCTCGAGCAGATAGCAGGCCTCCGGCCGCCCGGCGCCGCGATACGCGTCCACCGGCGTGGTGTTGGTGAAGACGCCCGTCACCTCGCAGTGGATGGCGCCCCACGTGTACACGCCGTTGAGCAGGGTCCCGTAGAGATAGGTCGGAACCGCCGGCGCGAAGGTCGAAAGATAGGCCCCCAGGTTCGCGGTGGTCTTGACCCGCAGGCCGAGGAACTTCCCATCCCGGGAGAGCGCCACCTCGGCATCGGTGATGTGGTCGCGTCCGTGGGCGTCGGTCTGGAAGGCCTCGCGGCGGCTGGACGTCCAGCGGATGGGTCGCTTGATCTGGCGCGTGGCCCAGGAGCAGACCGTCTCCTCGTTGTAGAGGAAGATCTTGGAGCCGAAGCCGCCGCCCACGTCAGGAGCGATCACCCGCACCTTGTGCTCGGGAATGCCCAGCACGAAGGCGGTCATCAGCAGGCGGTGCACGTGTGGATTCTGGGAGGTGACCCAGAGGGTCAGATCACCCGTGGCGTCCTCGTAGCGTGCCACGCAGGCCCGCGGCTCCATGGCATTAGCCACCAGTCGCTGGTTGACGATGCGCTTCTTGACCACGACGTCCGCCTTCTTGAAGGCGGCCTCGGTCTCCGCGGCGTCGCCGATCTGCCACTTGAAGGCCACGTTGCCCGGCGCCACCTCGTGGATCTGCGGCGCGCCCGCCTGGGCCGCCCGCTCGGTGGAGGTCACCGACGGCAGCACGTCCCAGTCCACTGACACTCGATCGGCGGCGTCGTCCGCCACGCTCTGGCTCTCGGCGATCACGACCGCCACGGGGTCGCCCACGTAGCGCGCGGCCTCGGTGGCCAGCGGCGGATGCGCCGGCACCTTGAGCTCGGGCAGCAGCCACCCGCAGGGCAGCGAGTTCACCCCGGTCATGTCCTTACCGGTGAAGATCGCGACCACGCCCGGCACCGCCTTGGCCTTCGCGATATCGATCATGCGGATCTTGGCGTTCGCGTGCGGGCTCCGCACGAATGCCGCGTAGGTCATGCCGGGAAGCTTGAGATCGTCGGTGTAGTTGCCCTTGCCGGTGATGAAGCGGGGATCTTCCCGCCGCTTGATGCTCGATCCCATCAGACGTGCCGTCGCCATGGTCGGCCTCCCTTACCGCTTCGCCATGTTCTCGGCGGCGTACTGGATGGCCTTCACGATGTTGTGGTAGCCGGTGCACCGGCAGAGATTCCCCTCCAGCTGATGCCGGATCTCCGCCTCGGAGGGCTTCGGATAGCGCTGCAGGAGCTGGGCGGCGGACATGATCATGCCCGGCGTGCAGAAGCCGCACTGCAGCCCGTGCTTCTCCCAGAAGCCTTCCTGGATGGGATGGAGCTTGCCGTCCTTCGCCATCCCCTCGATCGTGCTGATCTGCGCGCCGTCGGCCTGCACGGCGAGAAGCGTGCAGGACTTCACCGCCTGCCCGTTCATGTGAATGGTGCAGGCGCCGCACTGGCTGGTGTCGCAGCCGACGTGGGTGCCGGTGAGCCCCGCCAGCTCGCGGATGAAGTGGACCAGGAGCAGCCGGTGCTCGACCTCGTGGGTGTAGGGGGTGCCGTTGATCGTGATGGTGACTGTCTTTTTCACCGCCGCTCCCTCCTGAGGGA
>DASTYT010000017.1 GCA_035764725.1 Candidatus Methylomirabilota bacterium
GTGGCGGGGCGCTCGGCGAACCAGATCGCGCCCAGGCTCAGGAGGATGCCGCCCGCGTCCACGAGCATGTGCACGGCGTCGGCGAGCAGCGACACGCTGCCCGTCCAGGCGGCGAGCGCGAGCTCGACCAGGAGGAAACTCCCCACGAGAGCCAACGCGGCGCGCAGGCGGCCCTTGTGCCGCGAGCCGTGCGAGTGGGCGCCGAGCCCGGGTCCGTGGGCGTGCGGGTGCGCGGCGCTCAGCGCGGCACCACCAGGCGGGACTCGCCCTGGCGCACGCTCTGGCTCTCGAAGAAGCCCTTGCGCGCCTCCAGCGCGTAGCGGAACTCGCCCATGGGCCCGTAGAGGGCGGTCGGGCTCGGCTCCATGCGGAGGATGGCGAAGATGCGGCCGTCCGCCTTGGCGAAGGCGATGTCGAGCGGCGCGGGCACGTTCTGCATGTGGAACTGGGTCGAGATCTCGCGGCCGAAGTCGAACAGGATCAGGTTCCGCTCGATCTCCTGGGGCGTCGCGCACTGGAAGCCCGCCGCCTGCTGCTCCGGGGTCATGGCCATGCGGACGCGGGCGGCGATGCTCTTCCTGCCGGTCTCGATCGTGAGCATCTGCACCGGCATGCTCGCAAAGCCCTCGCGCCAGCGCTTGCACGCGGGATCCTGCGCGTCCGCGACGGGCGCCACGAGGGCGAGCGCGGTGGCGAGGATGAGCGCGGCGACCTGGGGCGCCCGCGGCACCGCCCGCCGCACGAGGGACGCGGCCGCGAAGATCAGCAGCGCGGTGAGCACGATGGCGCCGCCGGCGGCGAGGCGCAGGTAGTAGGCGGCGATGAGGCCGGAGGCCACCGAGACCAGCGCCATCGCGATGCCGATGATCAGGGCCTGGCGGAAGCTCCGCCCCAGGGCGAAGCCGGTCAACGTGGGGATCACGATCATGGCGCTCACCAGGAGCACGCCGACCATGCGCATGGCCACCACGGTGGTGAGCGCGGTCAGGAGCGTGAGGATGAGGTTGAGGATGGCCACGGGGATGCCGCTGGTGCGGGCGAGATCCTCGTTCATGGTCACCGCGAAGAGCTGCCGGTAGAAGGTTCCGATGGTCACGCCCACCACCGCGGCGAGGGCGACGATGAGCCAGATGTCGGTGGGGCTCACGGTGAGGATGCTGCCGAAGAGCACCGCGAAGAGGTCGGCGTTGAAGCCGCGGGCCAGGCTGATCAGCACGACCGCGAGCGCGAAGCCGCCGGAGAGGAACACGGCCAGCGAGGCGTCGCCCGCGAGCGCCCCCCGCGTCCGCAGGCCCTCGATGCCGACCGCGCCCAGCACGGTGACGACAAGGGCGCCCAGCAGTGGGGAGACGCCGAGGAGCAGGCCCAGGGCCACGCCCGCCAGCGCAATGTGGGCCAGCGTGTCGGCGATCAGCGAGAGGCGCCGAGGGACGAGAAAAACGCCGATAGCCGGACAAATCATGGCGGTCATGGCGCCCGCCACGAAGGCGCGCCTCATGAAGTCGTAGGCGAGGAACTCGGGCATCGCCCCTCAGTGCTCGTGCGAGACCACGCGCACGGTGGGGCCGTACAGCGCGGCGAGGGCGGCGTCGCCGAGGAAGTCGCCGGGGCGGCCGTGGAAGATCAGGCGGCGGTTGAGGCAGGCCAGGCGCGTGACCTCGCGGGCCACCACGCCGATGTCGTGGCTCACCAGAACCAGCGTGACCTCGCGCTCGCGGTTCAGATGATGGAGCAGCGCGTGGAAGCTCGTCTGCGCCTCCGGGTCCACGCCGCCGGTGGGCTCGTCGAGGATGAGCAATTCGGGCTTGGCCACGAGGGCGCGCGCGATCAGGACGCGCTGCTGCTGGCCCACGGAGAGCGCGCCGATGCGCCGCGCCGCGTGCACCTCCATGCCGACCTGGGCGAGCACCTCGTCCACCCGCCGCCGCTGGGCCGCGCTCGCGCGCCCGAGCATGCCCAGGGTGGCGACGAGCCCGCTCGCGACGACCTCGCGGACGGTCGCGGGCAGGGAGGCATCG
This sequence comes from Candidatus Methylomirabilota bacterium, assembly GCA_035764725.1. NCBI lineage: Bacteria > Methylomirabilota (SeqCode) > Candidatus Methylomirabilota bacterium. The sequence continues at coordinate 2,019 of DASTYT010000017.1, forward strand.
AACGTGGCCTTCTGCGGGACATAGCCCAGGCGTCCCCACTGCGTGAAGGCCGCCGGGGGATGCCCGAAGAGCCGCACCTCGCCGCGCGTGGGCTGGAGCAGGCCCAGCATCAGGCGCAGCAGCGTGGTCTTGCCGGAGCCGTTGGGACCGATGATGCCGAGGAAGTCGCCGGCCTCGACGGTGAAGTTGATGCCCTCCAGCACCGACACCTCGCCGTAGGTGAAGCTGACGTTGTCGATCTCGACGAGGGGCCGCATGTCAGTCCGCCGTCCGCCGGGTGAGGGGGGCCGCGGCGGCGGGTGCCGAGGTCGGCGCACTGTCCCGCGCCGCGTCCCACCAGGCGGCGCCGCCCCCGCACATCGCGCCGAGCAGCCAGCCGCCCAGCACATCGGAGGCCCAGTGGGCGTCGAGCGCAAGGCGCGCTCCGCCCACGCCGACCCCCAGGCCGAGCACCACGAGCGCGGCGAGGACGACGCGCCGTCCCGTGCCGACCTGGGCGCGCATACAGAGGTAGAGGGCGACGACCACGAAGACGGCGGCGGCGGTGGCGTGACCGCTGGGGAAGCCGTACGCCGTGCCAACGGGGCGCGGGCGGGCGATCAGCGCCTTCCATGCGTTCTCGATCATGGGCGCCGCCGCAAGGGCGAGGCACCACAGCCACCAGCGCCGGCGCGCGTGGCGCGACACCACGAAGAGGAGCGCGGTGGCGGGAAGCAGCACCATCCACGTGCCCCCCACGTTCATCACGTGGGCCAGGGCGAGGACCGCGGGGGTCGTCCACGCCTTCACGAGGACGCGCGCGGCGGGATCGCCGAGCAGGGGGCCGTGCGTGGCCGCCACGCTGAGCAGCAGGAAGAGCACGGCGGAGCTGAGGGCCACCGCCCGCCAGCGGGCGACGCGGCTCGCGCTCATGGGCGGCGCCGATGAGCGGGAATGGAGAGGGACACGCGGCGTGGATCGGCGGCGGACGGCATGATCGAAACCGATTGCAGTGTATTCGTCGTCGCGCGGGGGTGTCAACTTCGCACCCGCACGCGGCGCAGGATCGCCTCGGCGAATACGTCCGCCGCTTCGGGCGCCAGATTGAAGAAGAGCCCGGGCTCGTGCGCTTCCACCTCCATGATCGTGAACCCGGAGGCGGTCTCCACCCCGTCGATCCGGACGTAGAGCGGCGCCTCCGGCAGCGCGGCGAGCGCGCGGCGGGCCGCCTCGACGGTGGCCGCGGCGGGCTCGGCCCGCGCCGAGCGGCCGCCGAAGCTAGGCTGCACGCGGAAGTCGCCGTCCCCGGGATGCTTGAGCACCGCGTGAGTGAGCCCGCCGTCGATGAAGATCAGGGACCACTCGCCGCGGCTCCGGATTTCCTCGACGAAGGGCTGCAGCATCACCGGCCGGCGGATGCGACCCTCGCCGATCGCCCGCGCCACCGCGGCCGCCTCGGCCGCGGGCACGAGGGTCGTATCGTGGGCGGAGGCGGACAGCACGGGCTTCACCACCGCGAGCTCCCAGCGTCGCTCCGCCATGATCGCGGGCAGGCGCGCCGCCTCGTCGCCGAGGATCAGCGTGGGGACGACCGGCAGCCCCGCGCCCTCGAGGTCGAGCAGATACGCCTTGGAAAGATTCCACTGGATGAGCGCCGGCGTGTTCCAGAGGGCCACGCCCGCCTCCTCCCACCGCGCGAGCCAGGCGAGATAGGCGTCCGGCGCGTGATGGTAGTCCCAGCTCGAGCGCAGCACCACCGCGTCGAAGGGGTCGAACCGCGCGCCTTCCAGGTTCCACGGAAGCCCCGTGACACGGGCGCCCCGCGCCTCGAGCGCGCGCGCCACGAAGGCGTCGCTCAGCGAGACGTCGGGCCAGGCGAGGCAGGTGACGAAGCAGATGCGCGGCGCGGCGCGGCCCATGCTACCGACAGCCGAGCCCGGCGCGGAGGCTCTCGAGGTTCGCACGCATGAGGGCGAGATAGTCCTTGCCCGCGGCCGCCTCCTCGGCGGTGAGGCCCTCGACGGGGTTCAGCACCAGGGTGCGTGCGCCGACCTCGCGCGCCAGCGTCTCGGCGAGCTTCGGGCTCGCCAGGGGCTCGTAGAAGACGGCCTGCACGCCGGACGCGCGCGCGAAGCGCACCAGGCGCGCGAGGTCCGCGGGGCTGGGCTCGACGGAGAAGGCTACGCCAACCACCGGCACCTGTTCGAGCCCGTAACGTCGCGTGAGGTAGCCGAAGGCCGCGTGCGAGGTGACCACCTCGCGCCGCGCGCACGACGCGAGGCCCGACGTGAACGCGTCGCCGAGCGCGCCCAGGGCAGCCTTGTAGCGGTCGGCGCGCTCGCGGTAGCCCGCTTCGCCCGCCGGATCCACGCGGGCGAGCCCCGCGGCGATCGCGTCCACCTGACGCTGGGCCAGCACGGGATCCAGCCACACGTGCGGATCCTTGGCCGGCACGAGCGCTCGACCGTCCTCGCGGCCGCCCGCGCCGCGCGCGTCGAGGAGGGGTAGCCCCGCGGTGGTGTCGATGGCCAGCGGGCCCGGCGGCTTGATCTCGCGGAGCATGCGGTCCACCGCGGGCTCGAAGCCGGCGCCGTTGTAGACGAGGAGCGTGGCCTTGCCCACGTCGGCCACGTCCCGCGGCGAGGGCTCCCAGTCATGGGGCTCGACGCCCGTCGGCACCAGCGAGGTCACCTCGGCGCGGTCGCCGGCGACCTGCCGCGCGAAATCGTAGAGCGGGAAGAAAGTCGCGACAACCTTGGGGCGCGCCGGTGCGGCCGGGTTGGAGGGCGCCGGGCCGGCGTCGCAGCCGCCGGCCACGAGGGCGGCGACGAGCAGCGCCGCCCGTCCGCGCGCGCTCACGAGCGGCGGTCGACCCGGCCGCCGCGCGAGTCGGCGCGGAGGGCGGCGGGCTCGAGCGCGGTCGGCCCGAGCACGCGGGCACGCCGGCCCGCCACGCGCGCGTAGCCGCCCAGGGCGGCAAGGCTCACCCCGAAGGCGCAGACCACCGTCGCGCCGGTGGGGAGGTCCAGGACGGCCGACCCCACCATCGCGATCACGCTCACCGCCGTGCCGAAGACCCAGCCGATGGCCAGGCGAGCGGCCAGGCTCCCGCCAAGGATGATGCCAGCGAGAGCGGGCACGATGAGGTAGCTGAAGACGAGCAGGACGCCTCCGATACGTACCGAGCTGGTGACCACGATGCCGAACGAGGCGTAGAACAGGAAATCCCACATCCGGACCGAGCGGCCCTCGCGGAACGCTCTCTCCGGGTCGGTCGAGATGAGAAAGAAGGGGCCGCGACACAGCCAGTGAAAGGCCCCGATGACGGCGTAGAGCAGCGCCACCTTGAGGACCTCTCCGCCCGATACGCTGAGGATGCTGCCCACGAGCATGCCGCGCAGGTGCTCCATGCCATGCGGCGTCCGGTCCGCCACCAGCACCGCGGCGGCCGAGGACACGGCGTACACGACGCCGATGATGGCCTCCTGGGAGACATGGCGCTCGCGGGTGCGGGACAGGGCGAGGACCAGAGCGCCCAGGATGGTGAAGGTCAGGCCGAAGGCGTACGACTCCCAGGTCGAGAGCTCCCAGCCGAAGACGAACGCAGTGGTCGCTCCCAGCGCGGCGATCTGCGCCAGCGCGATGTCCACGAAGACGACCTCGCGCGCGATGACGTGGATGCCGAGGTAGGCGTGGATGCCGGTGAGGACCAAGCACATGAGGAACGGCACCCACATCAGCGAGAGGAGCTCGTTGGCCATGGTCATTCCCTACTTGAGGGCCTGCGCGAGCATCTTCACATTGTAGTCCACGGTCTCGATGTACCCGCTGGTCCCCTTCGCGCCCCCGACCGCCGG
>DASTYT010000018.1 GCA_035764725.1 Candidatus Methylomirabilota bacterium
GCCGATCCCCGGGCCCTCCGCGGTGATCGCTGCGCTCTCCGCCGCCGGCGTGCCCGCCGATCGGTTTCTCTTCGAGGGCTTCCTGCCCAACAAGCCGGGGCGACGGCTCAATCGCCTGCGGACCTTGCGCGAGCTCGAGACGACGCTGGTCTTCTACGAATCCCCCCACCGCATCCTCGCCACGCTGGGCGCCGTCGCCGAGGTGTTCGGCGAGGCGCCCCTGGTGGTGGCGCGCGAGCTGACCAAGCAGTTCGAGGAGATCGTGGAGGGGACGGCCGCCATGCTGGCCGAGCGCTTCGCCAAGGGAACGGCGCGCGGCGAGTTCACGGTGGTGATCCCGCACACGAAGGCGCGAAGCGAGAAGGAGCCGGGCGAGGCGGAGGTGGAGAGTGAATAGGCGAACCTTGCTGACCCGGGCCGCCGCCGTGGCGCTCGCGCCGTGGCTCGGTCGCTCCTGTGCGCCGTCGCCGGGATCGGGCCGCGCGCCGAGCGGCGCGCTTCGACGCGTGCGGCCGTCCGATCCGGAATGGCCGAGCGCGGCCCGCTGGGCCCTGCTCGATCGCGAGGTCGACGGTCGGCTCATCAAGGTCCAGTCGCCCCTTCTGGCGTGCGTGGAGAACGCCGACAGCGCCCCATGTGTCGAGCTGGGGAAGCAGCTCACCAATACCTACTACCTCGGCGACGAGGTCGGGCTGACCCAGTCCCTCGGCTGGGTGGACGCCTGGACGTCGCAGCCGAGCGTGTACGCCGTCGCCGCGCAGACGACCGCGGACGTGGTGGCCGCGGTCAACTTCGCGCGCGCGCATCGCCTGCGGCTCGTGGTGAAGGGGGGCGGCCACAGCTATCTCGGTACGTCCTCTTCGCCGGACTCGCTCCTCGTCTGGACGCGGCGCATGAATGCCGTCACGGTGCACGACGCCTTCATTCCGTCCGGCTGCGCGGGGCGGATGGCGCCGCAGCCCGCCGTCACCGTCGGGGCCGGCGCGATCTGGATGTCCGTCTACAACGAGGTGACCACGCGGGCTGGTCGCTACGTCCAGGGCGGGGGATGCGTGACCGTCGGCGTGGCCGGTCTCATCCAGAGCGGAGGATTCGGGAGCTTCTCGAAGCGCTATGGCCTGGCCGCGGCGGGTCTCCTCGAGGCCGAGGTCGTCACCGCCGACGGCCTGGCGCGGACCGCCAATCCCTGCACCCATCCGGACCTCTTCTGGGGCTCAAGGGCGGCGGCGGGGGAAGCCTCGGCGTCGTGACGCGGCTCACCCTGCGAACGCGGGAGCTGCCGGCGCGCTTCGGCGCGGCGGTCCTCACGGTCAAGGCGGCGTCGGACAGCGCGTCCCGTCGCCTGATCGGCGAGATCGTCGGTTTCTACGCCGAGCGATTGTTCAATCCCCACTGGGGTGAGCAGCTCGTATTTCGCCGCGACGGTGCCGTCGAGGTGCGGATGGTGTTCCAGGGGCTCGATCAGCAGGAGGCGGAGCGCGTGTGGCAGCCGTTCCTCGACCGCGTGACCGCCTCGGGCGGGGAGCTGAGCCTGGAGGGGCGTCCCTTCGTCGCCGCCGTGCCGGCGCGGCGCTTCTGGGATCCCGCGTTCCTCCGGAGCGTGCGCGGCCTCGTGGTGGCGGACAGCCGGCCCGGCGCGCCCGAGGGCAATGTGCTGTGGGCGGGCGACGCGGGGCAGGCGGCGCAGGTGATTCACGGCTATCAGTCGGCGTGGCTGCCTGACGGGCTGCTCCAGCCAGCGCGCCGGGAGGCGCTCGCGGATGCGTTGTACGCGGCCACGCGGCACTGGGGCGTCGCGCTCCACGTCAACAAAGGGCTCGCCGGCGCGCCCGCGGACGACGTGGCCGCCGCGCGCGACACCGCGACCAATCCCGCGGTGCTGGACGCCTTCGCGCTGGCGATCAGCGCGGCCGCGGGCCCGCCCTGGCATCCGGGTCTGCGCGGCCACGAGCCCGACGTGGCCGCCGCGCGCACCCGCGCCGCCGCCATCGAGCGCGCCATGCGGGAGATCCGCCGGGTGGCGCCCGCCGCGGGCTCCTATGTCTCCGAGAGCAATTTCTTCGAAGAGGGCTGGCGCGACGCCTACTGGGGCGCCAACTACCCACGCCTCCTCGCCGTCAAGGACCGGTATGATCCCGAGGGCCTCTTCTTCGTCCACCACGGGGTGGGGAGCGAGCGCTGGAGCGCCGACGGCTTCACGCGGCTCGCGTGACGGTGGGCGCCGCGGTCGTATCGGGCTAAGTCCGCGTCCGCAAACGCATTGGCGGCGCGGCCGCGCCATCCCGTATACTAGAGCGCCATGCGTATTCCTCGCGCCCTGACCATCGCCGGGTCGGATTCCGGCGGTGGGGCGGGCATCCAGGCCGACCTCAAGACCTTCTCGGCATTTCGGGTGTTCGGCACCTCGGTGATCACCGCGGTGACGGCCCAGAACTCCCTCGGCGTGCAGGGGGTGGAAAATCTCCCGCCCACCTTCGTGGCCCAGCAGCTCCACTCGGTGCTGGACGACTTCGGCGCCGACGCGGCGAAGTGCGGCATGCTCTCGACCGCGCCCATCATCGAGGCCATCGCGGACGTGCTGCGCGAGACGCCCATCGCGAACCTGGTGGTGGATCCGGTGATGGTGGCGAAGTCGGGCGACCCGCTGCTGCGCGCGGACGCGCGCCAGGCCCTCATCACGCGCATCCTGCCGCTGGCGCTGGTCGTGACGCCGAACCTGCCCGAGGCGGAAGCGCTCACCGGCGTGCCCGTCACGGACCGCGCGGGCATGGAGGACGCGGCGCGGCGCATCGCGGGGCTCGGCCCGCGCCACGTGCTCGTCAAGGGCGGCCATCTCAAGGGGGACGCGGTGGATCTCCTCTGGGACGGGCGCTCGTTCCAGACCTTCGCGTCGCCGCGCGTGGACTCGCCGAACACCCACGGCACCGGCTGCACGCTGTCCGCCGGGATCGCGGCCGGGCTCGCGCTCGGCTACTCCCTCACCGACGCCGTCACCCGCGCCAAGGCCTACGTGACCCGCGCCATCCGCGAAGGGTTCCAGGCCGGCCGCGGCGTCGGGCAGCTCCGACACTTCCTCGCCGAGTGGTGATGGCCAAGACCGACGACGAAGGCAAGATGTCGTTCCTGGAGCACCTGGGGGAGCTCCGCACCCGCATCATCTGGAGCCTCATCCCCACCGCGATCGGCATCCTCGTCGCGTTCCACTTCTCCGACCGGGTGCTCCTCTACCTCCGGCGGCCCCTGGACAAGGTCGACGTCAAACTCGTCGCACTGACGCCCACCGAGGCGTTCTGGACCAGCATGAAGATCTCCATGGTCATGGCGATCTTCATGGCCACGCCGGTGATCCTCTGGCAGGTATGGGCCTTCGTGGCGCCGGGACTGCACAAGCACGAGCGGCGCTTCGCCGGGCCCTTCGTCATCTTCGGCTCGCTCCTCTTCCTCGCCGGCGGCGCCTTCGCGCTCCTCGTCGTGATTCCCTTCGCCCTGCAGTTCCTTTTGAACTTCGGCAAGGAGCAGGGCATTCAGCCGATGATCTCGGTGTCGAGCCACGTGGACTTCATCATCAAGTTCACGCTGGCCTTCGGCGCGGTGTTCGAGCTGCCGCTCATCCTCACCATGCTGTCGAAGATGGGGATCGTCACCCCGCAGTTCCTTTCGAAGAACCGGAAGTACGCAATCCTCATCAACTTCATCATTGCCGCCATCCTCACGCCGACCCCCGACATCTTCAATCAGACGCTGATGGCGGGGCCGCTGTGTCTCCTCTACGAGATCGGTATCATCTCGGCCCGCATCTTCGGCAAGCGCTCGCCCAAGGCGGCCCCCCAGGTGGCGGCGGACGCTCCGCCGAGCGAATCGGCCTCGTGAGTCCCCTCGAGTTCACGTCGCTGGATTTGCCCGAGCTCGTGCTCGCGGGGGTGCGCGACGCCGGCTTCGTCACTGCCACCGCCATCCAGGAGGCGGCGCTGCCGCTGGCGCTCAAGGGCAAGGACGTGGCGGGTCAGTCCCAGACGGGCACCGGCAAGACGGCCGCCTTCCTCATCGCCGCGTTCACCCGCTGCCTGCGCGATACGGCGCCGCCCAAGGGCGGGGCCACCGCGCCGCGCGTGCTCATTATCGCGCCCACGCGCGAGCTGGTAGTGCAGATCGAGGCGGACGCGCGCCTCCTCGGCAGCCACACCGGGCTCAGGATCCTCGCCGTCTACGGCGGCATCGACTACAACAAGCAGCGCGACGCCCTGCGCGACGGCTGCGACGTGCTCGTGGGGACGCCGGGCCGCCTCATCGACTATCTCAAGCAGCACATCTGGTCGCCGGCCAAGGTCGAGGTGCTCGTCATCGACGAGGCCGACCGGATGTTCGACATGGGCTTCATCGCCGACCTCCGCTTCATCCTGCGGCGGCTCCCCAAGCCCGAGCGGCGGCAGTCTTTCCTCTTCTCGGCCACGCTGTCGTTCCGGGTCATGGAGCTGACCTGGGAGTTCATGAACAACCCCACCCAGATCACCATCACGCCCCAGCAGAAGACGGCGGAGAAGGCCGAGCAGCTCCTCTACCACGTGGGCCGCGAGGAGAAGTTCAACTTGCTCCTGGGCCTCCTGCGCCGCGAAGGGGGGAGCCGCATCCTCATCTTCGCCAACACGCGCGAGGAGGCCCGGCGGCTGGAGGATCGCCTCGGCCGAAACGGGTGGGTGGCCCGTGCCCTCACCGGCGACGTGGACCAGAAGAAGCGGCTCAAGATCCTCGCCGACTTCAAGGAGGGCGAGCTGCCCATCCTGGTCGCCACCGACGTGGCCTCGCGCGGCCTGCACATCGAGGGCGTCAGCCACGTGGTGAACTGGGACCTGCCGCAGGACTCCGAGGACTACGTCCATCGGATCGGCCGCACCGCGCGCGCGGGCGCGGCGGGCAAGGCGCTCAGCCTGGTGGACGAGGCGGGGGCGCTGGCGCTCGAGCCCATCGAGAAATTCATCGGCCAGAAGATCCCCGTGGAGTGGGCGGAGGACGATCTCTACCTCCCCGAGATCAAGCCCACCAGCGAGGAGCGGCGCCGCTACGCCGAGGAGAAGCGCGCCCGCATGGCCGCGCGCGGCGGCCGGCCCGGCGATCGTCGCGGCGGCGGGGGCGGCCGGCCCGGTGGGCGCCCGGGCGGCGGACGCCACGGAGGCCCGCGCGGCCGCTGATCCCCGCCGCGCGCCGCCGCTCGATGACCCGCGCGGTGGATCTGACGCTGCCTGCGCCCGAGCGGCGCTGGGCCGCGGCCCTCGCCGGCTCGTGGAGCGATCTTCTCTATAGCCCCGGGCCCGGCTTCGCGAGCCCGCTGGAGCCCGGACTCTTTCGCGCCAGCTTCCTGATCGTGCCGGTCGGCGCGGTGGCCGTCCGCATCACCTCCATGGTCGTCCCCGCCTTCGGCGGCGACCTCTGCCGCCTGCGCCTCGAGCCCGTGCCCACGCTGCCCCACGAGAGCTTCGGCTCCTTCTTCGACCCCACCCGGCGCGGCCGCATCTGGAGCATGGGCGGCGATCGCCAGACCCCGGGCGCCTATGCGCCCGA
>DASTYT010000019.1 GCA_035764725.1 Candidatus Methylomirabilota bacterium
CGAACATGCGACCGACATCCACGCTATCGTCACTCGAGCCGATCCGGACGTTCTTGAGGCGGAGGTATTGCCAATCGGCGTAGGCACTGAACTTATCGGATGGGCGCCAGCCGAGGCCCGCGCGAATGTTCAGCGAGCGCGTATTGTCCGTGAAATCGATGGTGCTGAGGCCCGGCCCAAATGGGGGCGGCGGAAGGTCCAAGAAGCCGGTCGTCTCCCCACGGGCCCAGCCAAGCCCCGCGAACACCCCCAGGAGCCAGTGCCGATGCAACGCCACGAGCACACCGAGGTTGCCTTCAATGCCGAGGGACTCCGTGCTGGTATGGAGGGGAAAATCAGCGAAGAGGCTCGACATACTCACCCGCGACTCGCTGAGACGAACCGACCCCCCGACAGCGATCCACTGCTCGACGCGGTGGCTGTACGTCAAGCGCAGCTCGTTCGATCTCAGGGTGAAATGGTCATCCTGATGACCTTCGACGTCCTGTGAGTCGATACGCGTGTAGGACGCGAGAAAGGTGCCGGCGGAAGGGAGTCGGTAGGTTGCACTCGCGGCACCGGCGGTGATCGAGCTACCGTTGTTGAACGCGACATAGGCCCCGGTGAGGGTCCCGATGAACCGGAACTCGTTGGGGAACTCTCGCAGGAAATCGCCCGCCGCAGGATTCACCGACGACAGGTAGGGGTACGCGGTGGAGGCTGACAACGCGATGACGTCCGTGAAGGTGGACGCGCGGTCCAGCGTCAAGCCTAGCCTCAGGCCGAAGGCCTCGTCGCTGAGGTCGCCGGCGGAGCAAGATTCAGCCGTCGCCAGCGCAACGAATGCCAAACTACCGAGCGCCAGCGCATAGCGTCCACGCCTGAAAGGCTTCCTCCACGCCACTGGCTACTCCCGTGGTCCGATAGGGAAGGGAACGAACGTTCTCGCGTGGCGAGCGAATATGCCAGACGGAGTGATTGTAGTCAATCATCGCTCGCCTCCGGAGACCTCGACTTGGGGCCTCCGCCTTGACGCCGGGCGCCGGCGACCGCTAGTATTCTGAGTCAGCCGCCCGGCCCTGGCGGCGGTAGCTCATGCGCTGCCCACGCTGCCAACAGGAAGCGCCCGCCGACGCGGATTTCTGCCCCCGGTGCGGGGCCCGGGTAGCCGCTTGCCCGGACTGCGGCACGCCCGCCGCTCCCAATGACGCCTTCTGCCGTCGCTGCGGCCGGGCGCTCGGCGCCATGGGGCCCCCGGCCCGCTTTGCTAACCCTCGGGGCTACACGCCGCGTCACCTGGCCGACAAGATTCTCACCTCGCGCAGCGCGCTCGAGGGTGAGCGCAAGACGGTGACCGTTCTCTTCTGCGACCTCGTGGATTCGACGGAGCTCTCCGCACGCATTGGCCCCGACGCGATGCACCAACTGGTGGAACGCTTCTTCGAGCTCGTGCTCCGGGAAGTGCACCGTTACGAGGGCACCGTCAACCAGTTCCTCGGCGACGGCTTCATGGCCCTCTTCGGCGCTCCCATCGCTTACGAGGACCATGCCCGCCGCGGCGTGCTCGCCGCCCTCGGCATCCGCCATGCTCTCGCCGACCCCGCGGCGAATGCCGAGCGGTTCGGGGTGCGCGACCTGCCCATTCGCATTGGACTCAACACCGGCCTGGTGGTGGTGGCCTCCATCGGGGATAACCTACGGATGGACTACACGGCCGTGGGGGACACCACGAACCTGGCCGCACGCATGCAGCAGATCGCCGCGCCGGGAGAAATCCTCATGACGGAGTCCACACACCACCCGGTGGAGCGGCACGTGGCGTGCGATCACGTCGGCCCCCGGACGGTCAAGGGGCGCTCGCAGCCCGTTCGAGTTTACCGGGCGCTGCACGCGCGGACGTTTCCGGAAGGCCTTTCGCGGCGGCCAACCACTGCGCCGATGGTCGGTCGGGATCGCGAGCTCGGCTCACTGCTTCAGAAGCTGGACGCGCTGGACGCGGGGACGGGCGGCATCGTGGGGGTGCTGGGGGAGGCCGGTGTCGGCAAGTCACGGCTGGTGGCCGAGGCGCGCCGGCACGCGATGGAAGGACGAGCCCTGTGGCTGGAGGGACATTCGCTGTCCTTCACCCAGGGCATCAGCTACTGGCCGTTTCTCCAGGTGATCCGAGGCTGGCTTGGCGTCGGTGAGGACGCGGCGGAGGCCGACGTGTGGCGGAGGCTGACCGAGGCGGTCGACGACCTGTTCGGCGCGGAACGCGATGACGTCCTGCCGTACCTTGCCACCTTGCTCGGCGTCCTCGTCCCAGAGACGGCGTCCGAGCGTGTGCGCTTTCTAGACGCCGAGGCGCTAGGCCGCCAGATCGTCTTGAGCGTGCATAGGCTCTTCGAGCGCCTGGCGAGCGAGCGACCACTGGTGCTCGTCCTGGATGATATTCAGTGGCTCGACGGCTCGTCGGCCGAGCTTCTCGAGCACCTGCTGCCCTTGACGGCCCAGGTGCCGTTGCTGGTCTGCTGGAAGGCACGCGTCGATCCAGAAGGCCTCGCGGAGCGGCTGGCCGTGACGGCCCGTGGGCGGTTCGTCGGAGCCTACACCGAGATCCGCCTGACGTCTCTCGCGCCGCGCGACGCGCGGGAGCTGATCGCGCACCTGATGGGGCACGGCGAGCTCGCACCGCATCTGACCGACGACATACTCCGAAAGGCCGACGGCAACCCGTTCTTCGTGGAGGAAGTGATCCACGCGATGATCGACCTCGGGGCCCTGACGCGCGATGAGGCCCTCGGCGGCTGGCGCGCCACCGACCGTGCCGAGCCTATCAGCATCCCCGACACCATCCAAGGGCTCGTCATGGCGAGAGTGGACCGTCTCGATGAGAGCGTAAAGCAGCTCCTGAAGACGGCCTCCGTGATCGGCCGCAGCTTCCTCTACCGTCTCGTGCAGGCCGTGGCGGAGGCACGTGACGCGGTGGACCGACATCTAAGGGAACTGGTGCGGGTGGAGCTGATCCGCGAGGCGGCGAGCTTGCCGGAGCTGACCTACATCTTCAAGCACGCACTCGTCCAGGAGGCCGCCTACGAGAGCATGCTTTTCGAGCAGCGCCGCCGTCTGCACGGGGCCGTGGCGGTCTGCGTCGAGCGGCTCTTCCCCGATCGGCTCGATGAATTTTCGGGCGTCCTCGCCTACCATTACACGCGCGCCGAGCAGTGGGAGAAGGCGCACGAGTTCCTGGTGCGCGCGGGGGACCAGGCGGCGGCAGTCGCCGCTGACGCCGAGGCGCTCGAGCACTACACCGGCGCGTTCCGTGCGTATGAGCGCCGCTTCGGAGATCGATGGGAGCCGCGCCAGCGGGCGGGCTTGGAGCGCAAGATTGGTCAGGCACTTTTCCGGCGCGGGGAGCACGCACGGGCCGCCGAGTACCTGGGATGGGCCCTCGTCAACCTCGGCGAACGCCCCCTCCCCGCGTCACCCCAGGCGGTCGGCTGGGCAATCACCCGGAGCGTCGCCACCCAGGTCCTGCACCGCTTGCTCCCAGAAGTGTGGTGGCGCGCTCCGGCCAGCACGGATGACTCGACAGCGCGTGAGTGCATCCGCATCTACGAGATGCTGGGCTGGATGGACTACTTCCGTGCCGACAAGCGCGTGGCGCTCGATACGCTCCTCTTGCTGAACCTCGCCGAGCGGCATGGGCTGCCGCTCGACGCCGCCCTCGGTGCCGCCGGCATCGGCATCATGTGCGACTTCGCCGGAGTGTCGCGCATCGGGGGCAACTACCACCGTCGAGCTCAACGGATCGCCGCACAGCACGGGCACCCGATCGCCGTGGCCTATGCCCACTTCGGCCGGGGCGTGCACGGCTGGGTCTCCGGACGCTGGGACGAGGGAATCCGCTACTACCGAGCCGCCGCCGAGATGTACCGGAGCGCCGGCGAACTCCGCGGCTGGGGGTTGGCGACCGTCTCGGCCGGCTGGCTCCTCTTCCTGCGCGGTGAACTCGAGGAGAGCCGCGAGCTCACGGAGCAGGTGATCCAGGTCGGTGAGGCGTCGGGCGATCGTCAGACCCTCGCTCTCGGGCTTGCGGATGGCGGCCTCCTGGCGCTCCATCATGACGCAAGCCCCGAGTCGGCCACGCCGCTGCTGGAGCGGGCGATCGAGCTCTTCGAAACGGTACCCGACCTTTCCTCGGTGACGTGGGCGCGCGCCGCGCTGGTCGAGTGTCTCCTGCACATGGGGGATCTCGATCGGGCCCTGCGGGTGGCCGAGGAGAACGCAACCGTGATCGCCAAGCACACGTTGAGCGGGCCCTATATCACGGTTCCACTGAACAGCCTGGCCGCGGCGAGGCTGGCGGCCGTCGACCGCGACGGGAAGAGCGCGGGAGATGCGGTGCTCAAGGCCGCCCGGGCGGCATGTAGACAGGCCCTCGCAGAAGGAAGACGCTTTGCCGACGGGCTGCCCGGAGCGTGCCGGCACTGGGGAACCTACCACTGGTTACGGGGCCGGCCACAACGGGCGAGGCGATGGTGGCGACGAGCCCTGGACGCGGCTCACCGGCTGGGGGCGCGCTACGAGGTAGGCCTCATCCACCTGGAGCGGGGCCGCCGTACTGGTGCCTCGGAGGACGTCGAGCACGCCGAGCGTCTCTTCGCCGAGATCGGGGACCGCCTCGACCAGGCACGAGCCCGGGATGCGCTCGCGCGGCCGATCACGTGAGCTTGGCGCAGGAGTCTTGAGGCGGAAAGCTCTAAATCTCCGTGAGCCGCACCACGTCGGCGCGACCGTCCATGTACTCGCCCATCTTCCGGCCGAGCGCCTTGAAGTAGTCGGTGCCCCGGTGGGCCTCCACCGCCGCCTGGTCGGTGTAGCGCTCCATGAATACGTAGGTCCCCGCCGCCTCGTTCCGGTGCAGCGCGTAGAGCTTGCAGCCCGGCTCGTTCGCGTTGACCTTGGCCACCAGCTCCTTCGCCACCGCCTCGAACTCCTTCTCCATCCCGGCCTTCACCTTGATCGTCGCGACGACGCCGAGCATCACGCTCTCCGTTCCGGGCCGCGCGCGGCCCCTGGGGTGCCGTCGGGGGCACCGTGGTCGATGGACGCCTGCTGGACGTGGTTCCTGAAGCCGACCGGATCGCGCACGCGCCGAAACACCTCGTGCGTGCCGCCGGTGCCGATGACGGTGATGTCCCCGTAGTTGACGAGCCGCCCGGCCAGCCCCTGCTCCACGCCGATCGACTCCACCTTGGCGAGCAGCAGCTCAGTGGTGTAGCGGGCGACGAGCCCGACCTTGAAGATGACGCGGGTCGAGGTCACCGCGAACTCGCTCGTCATCAGCTCCACCCAGTGAATGAGCCCGAACCCGAGGCCCACGAGGACGATGGCGGGCCCGATCAGCCAGAGCCACCGCGGCTCCGGGACCGATCTGTAGAGGGCGATCCCCAGCGCCACTCCGAGGAGCACGAGAAGCGCCGGGCGGAGGAAGAGGATCCAGTGCAGCCGCGTCTTGTAGAGGACGCGCTCGCCCCGCAGGAGGTGGCGCTCGACGTAGCCCATCGGCTCAGAAGAGCACGTAGCCGCCGTCGATCACCAATGTGTCCCCGGTGTGATACGCGGACAGGTCGCTGGCAAGGTACACCGCGATGCCGCCGAAATCGTCGCCGACGCCCCACCGCCGCAAAGGCACCCGGGGCAGTACCTTCTGGGTGAAGGCCTCTCCGTGCAGCGCCTGCTCGGTCATCGGGGTGTCGATCCACCCCGGTACGATCGCGTTGACCCGGATCTTGTGGCGGGCCAGCTCGACGGCGAGCGCGCGCATCAGCGAGATCACCGCGCCCTTGGTGGCCGCGTAGTGCTGGCTGCGCGGCGCCCCCATGATCGCGGAGAGGCTGGAAGTGACGGCGAGCGAGCCGCCCCCGCCCCGCTCGACCATGTGCCGCGCCGCCGCCCGCAGGGTGAAGAACGCGCCGTCGAGGTTCACGCCCATGACCCGGCGCCACTCCGCGGTGGTCATGTTGGCGAAGCCGCCCCCGCCGCCGCCCCGCCCGCTCACCCCGGCGTTGACGAAGCACGCGTCGACACGGCCGAGCGCCTTCACCGTCTCCGCGAACGCCTCGTCCACGGCGGCCTCGTCCGCCACGTCGCAGCGGAGCGCGAGGGTCCGGCCACCGTGCTTGTCGAGGCGCGCCGTCGCCGCCGCGTTCTTTTCCTGGTTGGTGCCCCATACGCACACGCTCGCGCCCGCCTGGGCAAGAGCCTCGGCCATGCCGAGGCCGATGCCGCTGTTGCCGCCGGTGACGAGCGCCACCTTGCCGGTGAGATCGAAGCCGCGATGGCTCATCGCTCTCCTTTCCATCATCATCGCTTCGTCGCGGGCAGCCGGTCGTCGTAGCCGACCAGCTCGACATAGCCAGTGCCGAGCACAGTCCGTGTGCCCTCGAGCCCGTGCGCCTGCACCGCGCCCTCCCAGTATCGTGCCCCCACGTCCAGCTCCTGATCGGCGAGTCGCGGCTCGATCTCCAGCCTGAGCCCGCCGCGGAGATCGGTGAGTCGCCAGCCCGAAGGATAGCCGATCCCGGTGCGCTGGCTCCGCCACGTGCCGCGCGGCTCCACCCGCACATCGCCCGCGGCGAGCGGGCGCGTGCCCCCCCGGGCATCCACGAGCACGCCGGCGCTCCACGGGGCCGCGCGGCCGTCCTTTCGGCGGAGCTGATAGAACATGAGATCGCGCCCGTCGTCGAGGTTCAGGGCGAACCAGTCCCAGCCCGCGAGGTCGGAGCCGAGCGCGCTCGTGCTCCACTCGCGGTCCATCCACGCGAGGCCCTCGACGTCGAGGCGCTCGCCGCGCACCCGGAGGACGCCGCGGACGGGCATGCGGGTGAGCGAGTAGTAGTAGGACGCGTTGCCGGGCTCGGGGCCCTTGCGGGAGAGCCCCTGGTCACCCTGGAGCACCGGCGGCTTGGTGCTGTCGAGCGAGACCTCGAGGCTCACGTCCTCCTCGCCCGCGCGCAGGCGGATGGGCAGGGGCCCGGGCCCCTCCGCGCGCACCTCCCAGTCGCCCACCCAGACCCGGAGGGGCTCCGTGGTCGCGCCCGCGAGGTCCAGGGCGCCGCGGCTGGTGCGCGCCCACGCTCGGAAGCGCTCGCTGCGCGTGTCGGTGAGGGCGAAGTGCGCCATGTAGACCTGGTTGGTCGCCCACGCCGACTCGCGCGGCGGCGCCTTGGGCGCCAGCGCGGTGCGAAAGAACGTGAGCTGAAAGCCGAAATGCCGCCCCGACGCGGTGGCGAGGTTGCCCGTCCAGTACCACCACTCCGTGCGGAACTCGGGATGCGGCCCGTGGTCGTGCGGGAACACGAAGGCGCGCGGCTCCTCCGCGCGCGCGAAGCCCTCGGCGGGCGGCGCGGACAGCGCGGACGCGACGGACAGCCGCGCGCGCACCGGGCCCGCCGGATTCCACCGCGGCCCCTCCGTGACCATCAGCAGCGCGACCACGCCGATCACGAGGAAGAGGACCAGCACCGCGATGCGCGCGGCCGCCCAGCGCATCCATCTCGAGGCGGCCGGCGAGAACGCGTCACGCTCGTCGAATGGGTCACTCATCGTGCAGGGCCTCCGCGGGCGCCGCGCGCGCCATGCGGGCCGCCGGGTACGCGCCGGCGAGCGCCGCCGCCACCACCGCGAGGAGCAGGCCCTGGAGCAGGATGTCCGGGCGCACGTCGATGGGCATGGTCCACCCGAACGAGCGCCGGTTGATCACGAAGACGAGCACGCCGGCCAGCAGCACCCCCACCGGCATGGCGAGGAGCCCCGCGACCAGCCCGATGAGGCCGGTCTGCGCGGTGACGACGCCCCATACCTGGCCGGGGGTGAGGCCGAGCGCGCGCGCGAGCCCCATCTCGCGCACGCGCTCGAGCTCGAGGGCCATGAGCGCCGAGAGCACGCCCACGAATGCGACCAGCACGATCAAGAGGCGCAGGACCCGGGTGACCGCGAAGGTGCGGTCGAAGATCACCAGCGAGGCCTCGCGGAGCGCGCGGTTGGAGCGGATCAGCACCTCGGCGCCGGCGGGCCCCTCGGCGGCGCGTGCGCGCAGCGCCGCGATGAGCGTCGGGACATCCGTGCCGGGCGCGGCGTAGAGCGCCACCGACGACACCCCGCGGTCCGTCCAGTGGCGCTCGTAAGTGGCGCGGCTCATCATGACCACGCCGGCGCTCGACCCGTAGTCGTAGAAGATGCCGGCGATGCGGAACCGCTGCTCGCCGTGGTCGGTGCGCAGCCGCACCGCGTCCTCCACCCCCACGCGATGCCGGTAGGCGAATGGCTCCGACACGATCACCCAGCCGCGCTCGAGGGCGGACCATACTGCCTCGGGCCGGCCTCGCTTGAAGGTGAAGCCGGGCGGCTGTCCCGCCGCCACCCCGATGGCGACGACGTGCACCGGGCCGCGCGGGCTCGCCACCGTGACCCCCCGGGCGGTGCCGGCGGCGGCCACACCCGGCGTCGTCGCCAGGCGCTCGATCAGGGCGGGATCCAGCGTCGAGTCGGGCCGGCTGCCGATGAGGCTCGGCGGCGAGACGTAGACGTCGGCGCGCAGCGTTCCCTCGAGCCAGCGGACCACCGCCTCGCGGAAGCTCGCGATCATGATGCCGACGCCGACGGTGGCGGAGACCGCGATCATGAGGGCGGCGATCGCCACGCCGGTGCGCGACAGCGCGGCGGTGATCCCGCGCGCGGCCATGCGGCCGAGCAGCCCACCCGCGTGGGCGATCGGCACGTCGAGGGCCAGCAGGATCACCGTCACCGCCAGCGGCGTCACCAGCGCCGTCCCCATGAGCAGGGCGAAGAGTCCCGCGAAGCCCCATATCGGCCCGCTCGGCACCAGCAGGAGGAGGAGGCCGAGCGCGCCGAGGGCTACGCCGCCCAGCGCGGCACGCGGGGCGGCCCGGCGGCTCGCCGCCTCCAGCCGGGAGCGCAGCAGCGCCTCGCGCGGCCGGATCCCCGTGGCCTCGCGGGCGGGCGCGAGCGCGGCGATCAGCGTGGTGCCGAGCCCGAGCGCCACGCCCTCCAGCAGCGCCACGGGCGTGAGATGCACGTCGCGAACGGACAGCGCGAAGTAGAGATCGTTGATGGTCCGGGTGACGAGATGGAGCAGGCCCTGGGCGAGGCCGAGCCCGAGGCCGATGCCGAGGAGCGTTCCCACCGCCCCGATCATGAGCGCTTCGAGGGCGACCAGGGCGAAGACCTCCTCGCGCGTCACGCCGAGCGCGCGCAAGGTGCCCAGCAGCGTCCGGCGCTGCACCACCGAGAAGGTCATCGTGTTGTAGATGAGGAACATCCCAACCACGAGGGCGAGCAGGGAGAGGGCGCGGAGATTCAGGGTGAAGGCCGCCGTCATCGACGCGGTCGCCCCGGCCTGCGCACCCGCGGGGACCAGCTCGACCCCCGGCGGCAGCGCCTTGCGAACGCGCTCGAGCAGCGCGCGATCGACGGGGCGGTAGCCGATCATGAGGTCGATACGCGACAGGCGGCCGCGGAGGCCCGCGACTTCCTGGGCGGTGGCGATGTCGGTGACGAGCACGCTCTCGAGCGCCTGCGTCGAGAGCGCATCGGCGGGCTCGAACGTGCCCACGAGGACGAGCGGGCGCCGCACACCCAGCACGCGCACGACCAGCGTGGCGCCGGGGGAAAGCCCCAGCTCTCGGGCGGCCGGGCCCGACATGAGCATGGCCCCGGGACGGGTCAGCAGCGCGGACACCGTACCGAGCGGATCGTCTCCCGCGAGATGCGGGCGGAAGGGCGTCTCCGCGAAGGGATCCACGCCCATCAGCTGCATCACCCGTCCGGGATGGTCGGGGAGCGCCACGTCCGCCGCCACCACCGGCGCCGCGCGCGGCACGGCGAGGTCGAGGCGAATCGTGCGATAGATCTCCTCGGGCAGCCCGCCGGGCCCGCCCACGATCTGATGGGTCGCGCGCCCGGTCACCGCCTCGGTGGCCAGCTCGAACGCGCGCCGCGCGCTCTCGGTGGCAAGCCCGACGGCGAGCGCCACCGCGACGCCGAGCGCGATGCCGACCACGGACAGCCCGATCTGCCAGGGGTGGCGCACCAGGTGGCGCCGGCTCGCCCGCCAGAGCAGCGGGCTCATCGACCGATCCCCTCGCGCTGCTCCGCGAGCTGGCCGTGCTGGACGAGGAACACCCGGTCGGCGCTGCCCACGACCTCGGCGCTGTGGGTGGCCATGACCACGGTCTTCCCCAGCTCGCGCACGAGCTGATCGAGCAGCTCCACCACCACCTTGGCGGTCTCGGCGTCGAGATTGCCGGTGGGCTCGTCGGCGAGGACCAGCGCGGGGTCGTGCACGAGGGCGCGGGCGACCGCGACGCGCTGCTGCTCGCCGCCGGAGAGGCGGTCCGGATAGGCGCGCGCGCGGTCGGCGAGGCCCACGCGGTCCAGGAGCTCGGCGGCGCGGGCGCGTCCGCGCGCGTCGGCGCGGCCCAGGAGGTCCAGGGGCAGGAGGAGATTCTCCTCCACGGTGAGGAGGGGGATGAGATTGAAGAACTGGAAGACGAAGCCGATGTGCTCGCGCCGGAACAGCGTGCGCGCCCGCTCGTCGAGCGTGGTGAGATCGGTGCCGTTGACGAGCACGCTGCCCGTGCTGGGCCGATCGATTCCGCTGATGAGGTTCAGCAGCGTGGACTTGCCCGACCCGCTGCGCCCCACGAACACCGCGATCTCGCCGAGCCACAGCGTGGCGTTGACGTCGCGCAGCACCGTGCGCTCGCTGTCGCCTTCGCGGTAGTGCTTGGTGAGGCCGCGAAGCTCGACCGCGGGGAGGAGCATGGGGCCGTCATTGTAGCAGCGTGGCGGGCCGCGCCGGAAGCTCGCACCTTTGGATCCTCGCCATGCGGTGGGGCCCGCGGCGAGCGAGGGGCCGCGCATCCCCTCGGATCTTAGGAGGTCAGGAGGCGGCGGAGATCATGCGAGCGCTCGGCGACACGACGACGCCGTCGCCGCGCGAGAGGGCGCCCGCCAGGATCTCGCCCAGCGCGCTCGTGTAGCGGGCCCGACGCGGCATGCCCTCGAGGAAGGCGCGCAGCGCGGTGGACCGCATCACGGGATGCCAAGGCCGGTCGAGGGTGACGCGGCAGGAGGGATGCGTGAGCACCACCGCGGTCTCCACCCAGCGCAGCAGCGAGCCGGCGAGCTCGGGATGGGCGCGCACGAGGAAGTTCTTCACCGACGCGGCGGCGTCGGACAGCTCCCGGGACAGGCCGACGCGCGGGAGGCCGTTGACGGTCCACCGGTCGCGCTCGACGCGGATCCGCCCCGACCAGCGCCTCGCTGCGATCACCATCACGCCGCACGGCCCGATGAGGACGTGGTCCACCGGACCGCGGTGTCCGGGCACGGCGACGTCGTCCACGAGGAAGTACTCGTCCGGCAGCCCACGGAGCTGGGCGGCCACGCCGGTCGCGCCGTCGCGCGCCGCGCGGACGCTGCGCAACCGGCCGAGCGCCGGCCCGGCCATCGTGCCGACGCCGAGCCCGGTCAGGAGCCCCACGTACGGATTCACGGCGAGCCCGGCGGCCACGCTAGCCAGCAGTCCGCCGGCCGCGAACCCCACTGCCTCGAGCCGCTGATGGCGCTGTCGCCGCGCCAGATGTACCCCGCTCGCCCGCTTGATGTGCACGCTACGTCCTCCTGCTTCGTCCCCTTCTGGATTGCACGGGCCGGGCCAGCAGGATGCGGAGGGCGCATTTGTTGCGGCGTCTCCCGATGTCGTTGTCGCGCAGGCAGTTAGCGGGCGGGGGGGCCCGGGAGCGCCTCGTGCCCCCCTTCGACGGGGGACCAATCCCGTCAGCGCGCCGTGCCGAAATTCGCACGGCGCGATCAACACTTACTCAAAGGTGGGCGATAGCCTCGATCTCGACGAGCGCGCCGGCCGGGATCGCGGCCACCTGTACCGTCGAGCGGGCGGCCGGCGTGTTGCCCGCGTGCTTCTTGTACACCTCGTTCATCGCCGGGAAATCGGCAAGGTCCTTCAGGAACACCGTGGTCTTCACCAAGCGATCGAGCCCGCTGCCCGCCGCCTCGAGGATGGCGCGGAGATTCGCGAACACCTGCTCGGTCTGCTCCGCGATCCCCGGGCCCACGAGCTGGCTGGCGCCCGGCTTGAGCGGGATCTGCCCCGAGACGAACACGAGATCGCCCACGCGGATGGCTTGCGAGTACGGCGCGCCCGCGAAGGGCGCAGGCGCGTGCTCGGTGCGGACGGTGGTCTTCGCAAGCATCGCTACGAGCCCATCGCCGCGCGCATGATCTCGAGCCCGGTGCGCAGTCCCACCGCGAGGCCGGCCTCGTTCATCTCGAACTCGGGCGCGTGGTGCGGGCGGGGCTTGCCGTGGGTGGGCGCGATGCCGACCCGGAAGTAGCATCCCGGGCGCTCCCGTAGGAAGAGGCTCATGTCGTCCGAGGCCATCACCCGCCCGCCCTCGACCACCGCGGCCTCGTCGACCGCGGCGGCGGCGCAGCGATGCACGAAGTCGGTCTCCTTCGCGTGATTCACCACGGCGGGGCACGAGCCCCCGTCCATGAGGAGCCGCGCCTCCGCGCGGAACGCCCGCGCCTGATGGGTCACGAAGTCACCCAGGCGCTGGATCAGCATGTCGCGAATCGACTGCTCGAACGCCCGGATGGTGCCCTTCATCACCGCGCGGTCGGGGATGATGTTGCCCTTGGTACCGGAGACGATCTGGCCCACGGTGAGCACCGCGGTGTCCTGCGCCGGGACTTCGCGCGCGACCAGGCTCTGCATGCCGAGCAGGATGCTCGCGGCGGCGGTGATGGGATCCACGGAGAGGTGCGGCATCGCCCCGTGGCCGCCCGCCCCCTTCACCTCCACCGTGAAGGCGTCGGCGGAGGCCATGATGGGGCCGGGCCGCACCTGCACCACGCCCGCGGGCTGAAGCGTCGTGAGGTGGAGGCCGTAGACCTCGTCCACGCGCGGGTTCTCGAGCACGCCGGCCTGGATCATCGGCCGCGCGCCGCCCAGCACCTCCTCCGCGGGCTGGAAAATGAACACCGCGGTGCCCGGCATCTCGCGGCGCCGCGCGGCGAGGATCTCCGCCATCGTGATGGCGATCGCGGTGTGGCCGTCGTGCCCGCACGCGTGCATGACACCCGGGGTGCCGGAGGCGAACGGCGCCTCCAGCAGCTCGGTGAGCGGCAGCGCGTCCGTGTCGGCACGCCACGCTACCGTGCGGCCGGGCGCGTCTCCGCGCAGCACGCCCACCACCCCGGTGCCGGCGATGCCGGTGCGCACCTCGAGCCCGGCGGCGTGCAGCCGCTCGGCGATGATGCCGGCGGTGCGCTGCTCCTGGAACGACAGCTCCGGGTGGCGGTGGAAATCCCGCCGCAGCGCGATCATGCCATCTTCCTTCCGCCCCGCTTCCTCGGACCACGCGAGCCGTGTCGTCGTCATGCCGGCCACCGTACCTTACTCCGAATCGGAGCGCCACCAGACCGTGATGACGGCCAGCCCCGCAAGCCCGCACATGCCCGCGGCGAGATAGGCGATCGACACGCCCCGGCGCTCGGAGATCCAGCCGACGAGGAAGGAGCCGATGGGGAAGGAGCCGCCGAAGATCAGCGTGTAGAGGCTCATGACCCGCCCGCGCAGCTTGTCGGGGGCGGCGAGCTGGAGCGCGGTGTTGCAGGAGGCCACCAGCATGATGCTGGAGACGCCGATCACGAACAGCATGGGCATGGCGACGGCGAAGCGCGTCACCGTGCTCATGACGACCAAACCGCCGCAAGCGACGAAGCCGGAGGCGAGGACGGTGGGCAGTGCGAGCTGAGTCTGGCGGAGATTGCCGAGGGCGAGCGCGCCCGTGACCGCGCCCACGCCCACCGCCGCCATGAGGAAGCCGAAGCCGGCCGCGTCCACGTGGAGCACCGTGCGGGCGAGGAGGGGCACGTACACGGAGAAGTTGAACACGGTGATGCTGACCACGAAGAGGAGGAGCAGGAGCAGGCGGATGTAGCGGACCTCAAACGCATAGCGGAGGCCCTCGCCCACGTCGGCGAGCATGGTGGTGCCGTGCGTCTCCCGCGGCCGGCCCTCCGTGCGCATGCGGATCAGCGCGGCGATCACCAGGGTGAACGACAGCGCGTTCAGCAGGAACGCGATGGAGACCCCGAAGCGCGCGATGAGGAGCCCCGCCGCCACCGGCCCGACGATGCGCGCGGTGTTGAAGGCGGCGGAGTTCAGCGCCACCGCGTTGACGATGTCGTCCTTGCTCACCAGCTCGGCCACGAAGGACTGCCGCGTGGGCATGTCCAGCGTGTTGACGCAGCCGAGGATGGTGGCGAGCACGCACACGTGCCAGTACTCCACGTGGCCGAAGCGCACGAGCAGGCCCAGGGTGAGCGCGAGCGAGGCGATGCCGATCTGGGTGGCGAGGAGCACGCGGCGCTTGGGTAGCCGGTCGGCGAGGGCGCCGGTGAACACGGAGAAGAGCAGCACCGGCGCAAACTGTAGCGTGCCGATCAGGCCGAGCTTGAGCGGCGAGCCGGTGAGCTGGAGGACCAGCCAGGCCTGTCCCACCGACTGCATCCACGAACCCACCTGCGAGACGACCTGGCCGATGTAGAAGCGCCGGTAGTCCGGGTGATTGAGGGCGCGGAGCCCCTGCGGGAATCGCACTACGACGCGGCCCGCCCCGCTACGCGAGCGCGATGCACGCGAACGCGACTTTGGCGGTGGTGGGCACGCCGAAGCGCGCGGTGTGGCGGGCAGGAAGGCCGCGGGGAAAGTGCTTCACGTACTCCGCGTTGATCGCGTGGTAGTCGGCGGGATCGGTGATGAGCAGCGTCACCTGCACCACGCGCTCCAGCGAGGTGCCCGCCGCGCGCAGGATCGCCGAGACGTTCTCCAGCGCCCAGCGCGTCTCCTGCGCGGCGGTGCCCGCGCGCGGCGTGCCGCCGATGTCGTTGCCCGCCCCGGTGCCCGAGACGAAGACGAGGCCCGCCGCGCGCGTGGCGCGAGAAAAGGCGCCCGGCGCCGGTGCTTCGGGCGGATTGAAGAACTCGATCACGCTCATACCGAATGACCCACGGGCGTCCTCCTTGACGAACGGGCGGCGGTGACCGATGATGCTGGCTGCGTCCCAACCCTAACATGCCATCGACATCCGGAGACCTGCTCGCGAGCGTGCGCGAGCGCGCCCAGTCGAATCTCTTCTGGCGCACCCTCGGCGTCCAGGTCGAGGACGCGCGTGAGGGCTGGGTGCGGCTGCGCGTCCCCGCGCGCGACGAGCTCCGTAACGCCGCCGGCGCCCCCGTGCACGGGGGCGTGCTCTCCGCCCTCGTCGACATGGCGGTGGGCGGCGCGCTGTCCACGATGCACGCCGACGCGGCGGGCGGCGTGGGCCAGAGCACGCTCGACCTCAACGTGTCCTTCCTGTCCGCCGCGCGCGGCGACGTCGTCGCCGAGGGCCGCATCCTCCGCCGCGGGCGCAGCATCGCCTTCGGTGAGGCCGCCGTCACCGACGCCGCCGGGACCACCGTGGCGGTGGGCCGCGCGACGTACATGATCCTCGCCCCGAACCCGTAGGCTCGAATCCCGAAAGGAGCGCCCCGTGGCCACCAAGATCGTCTTCTCCCCGCCGATGCCGAAGGACATCATGGACGCGTGCCGCGCCATGGTCCCGCAAGGGTACGAGCTGGCCGTGGTGGATCGCGCGGTAGGCGGGGGGCTCGAGGCCCACAAGGACGCCGAGTACTTCATCGGATTCGCCCGCGGGGACATGGGGCCGGACTTCTACAAGACCTTGCCCAGGCTCAAGCTCATCCAGCTCATCAGCGCGGGCTACGACCGCCTCGACATCGCCGCCGCCAAGGCGGCGGGCGTCCCCGTCGCCAACAACGGCGGCGCCAACTCCACCGCGGTGGCCGAGCACACGTGGCTCCTCATCCTCGGCGTGCTCAAGCGCCTGGCCTGGCAGCACGCGAACGTGGTGGCGGGGAAGTGGCGCATCGGCGATCTCGCCGAGAACCGGCTCTACGAGGTGGAGGGAAAGACCCTCGGCATCGTGGGCCTCGGGACTATCGGGAAGAAGGTCGCGCGCCGAGCGCACGGCTTCGACATGCCGGTGATCTACTACGACGTGGTGCGTCTCACCGAGGACCAGGAGAACGCGCTCGGCGTGCGCTTCGTGCTCCTCGACGAGCTGCTGCGCGAGGCCGACGTGGTGAGCCTGCACGTGCCGCTGAACGCCGCCACGAAGAACCTCATGAGCACGCGCCAGTTCAACTTGATGAAGCCCTCCGCGGTGCTGATCAACACCTGCCGCGGGCCGGTGGTGGACGAGGCGGCGCTGAACCAGGCGCTGGTGAGCGGGCAGATCGCGGGCGCCGGTCTCGACGTGATGGTCGAGGAGCCGGGCAAGCCGGGCCATCCCCTCTACACCGCCCCCAACATCACGATCACCCCGCACATGGCGGGCCCGACGTGGGAGAACTGGCCGAAGGCCTTCCGCAACGCGTTCGACAACATTCAGCGTGTGGCCCGCGGGGACCGCGCGATGTGGATCATTCCCGAGCTGCGCTAGCCGGCCGGAGCTCCGGTACCACGTGACGTTTCCCGAATACGAGCAGTACGACGCCCTCGGCCTCGCCGAGCTCGTGAAGTGGGGGAAGATCTCCCCGCCCGAGCTCCTCGAGGCGGCCATCGAGCGCGTCGAGGCGCGCAATCCCACCGTCAACGCGGTGGTGATGAAGCTCTACGACTACGGACGCAAGGCCATCGCGGACGGGCTCCCCGACGGGCCCTTCCGCGGTGTGCCGTACTTGATGAAGGACCTCACGGCGTCGATCGCGGGCGTGCCGATGACGCGCGGGTCGAAGTTCTTCGCCGACACTCCCCCCGCCGCCGAGGACAGCGAGCACGTCAAGCGGCTCAAGCGCGCCGGCCTCGTGATCTTCGGTCGCACGAACACCTGCGAGCTCGGGCTCTCGCTCACGTGCGAGCCGGTGCTCCACGGCCCGACCAAGAATCCGTGGGATCCCACGCGCATCTCCGGGGGCAGCAGTGGGGGCGCCGCCGCCGCAGTGGGCGCGCGCATGCTGCCGATCGCGCACGCCTCCGACGGCTTCGGCTCGATCCGCGCCCCCGCCGCCTGCTGCGGCCTCGTGGGCCTCAAGCCCACCCGGGCGCGGAACACCATGGCGCCGGGGCTCGGCGAAGGCCTGGGCGGCCTGTCCACGGAGCACGCGGTGACGCTCTCCGTGCGCGACTGCGCCGCGCTGCTCGACGCGACCGCCGGCGCCGGCGCGGGCGATCCCTACGTGGCGCCCGCCGCCAGCCGGCCGTTCCTCAGAGAAATCGGCGCCGACGCGGGCCGGCTGCGCATCGCCTTCACCACCCGGACGCCGAACGGCGCCGTGGTGGACCCCCAGAGCCTGCAAGCCCTCGCCGACACCGTGCGACTCTGCGCGGATCTCGGGCACACCGTCGAGGAGGCCAATCCCGAGATCGACGGTGCCGCCGTGGTGCCCACTTTCCTCACCCTCGCCGCCGCCAACACCGTGGTGAACCTCGCGAGCCATCCCAGCGGCCGGCCGCCGCGCGAAGGTGACGTCGAGAAGGTGACGGCGGGCACGGCCCGGCTCGGCGAGCGCCTGACGGGCGCCGACTACGTGAAGGCCACCCAGGTCGCCCACCGGCTCGGGCGCCAGATGGCGGCGTTCCACATGCGCTGGGACGTGCTCCTCACGCCGGGGCTCGCCACGCTGCCGCCCAAGCTCGGCTGGATCGACATGATGCTCGACGACGTGCAGGAGTACTGGCGGCGCGTCTTCCACATGTCGCCGTTCACGGTGTGGTTCAACCTCAGCGGTCAGCCGGCCATGATGCTGCCCCTCCGCGTCAGCGCGGAGGGCTTGCCGCTCGCCACCCAGCTCGTGGGCCGCTACGGCGACGAGGCCACGCTGTTCCGCCTGGCCTCGCAGCTTGAAAAGGCCAGGCCCTGGTTCGATCGGGTGCCGGCCCTCGCGCGCTAGCCGGGCGCCGGCCGTCGGACGTTACTTCGGCTGCAGCCTCCACGTCCAAGCCGCCAGCGCTTCCAGCAGCTCGCGGATCCGCGTGCGCACTGTCTCGTCGGTGAGCCGGCCGCTCGCGTCGAACTTGGTCTGGGCGGCCGGCACGAACACCTCGGGCTTGTTCAGCGGGAGCATGTTGAGGAACACGCAGGTCTGACGCAGGTGATACTGCGCGCGCGCCGTGCCCAACGTGCCCGCCGAGGCGCCCATCATCGCCACCGGCTTGCCGTTGAACGGCTGCACCTGGCGGGCCGGCGACGGCCGCGAGCCCCAGTCGATCGCGTTCTTCAGCACGCCGGCCATGGAGTAGTTGTACTCGGGCAGGCAAAGAGGATCGCGTCGGCGGCCTCGATGCGCCGCTGGAAGTCCTGCACAGGCTCCGGCAGGCCCGCCGCCTCGAGGTCGCCACTGTAGAGCGGCAGCGCCGCGATCTCGTACGCCTCCAGGCTCATGCCCTCGGGCAGCATCTCGGCGGCGGCTCGAAGCAGGCCGCGGTTGAAGGAGGCCTTGCGCAGGCTGCCGGCAATGCCGAGCACGCGAATCGGAGTGGTCATGAGGCCTCCGGGCGGGTGGGAAGGAGCCGCCCCGCTGCGCGGATGCGGGCGAGGTCGTAGGGCGGCGACACGAGCAGGATCACGCGGGCGACGCCGAGGGCCTCGAGGCCGCGGCGCGGGCCCGAGTCAGCGCCGAGCCAGCCATCGGCCAGCCCGGCGAACACGGTGACGAGGAAGCGCGCGGGATCGCGCCCGGCCTTCGCGTGCGCCTCGCGCGCGACGCCGACGAGCTCGGCGAGCTGCGGGTGCCGCGCCGGCGTGTTGAAGCCGTCGGCCCAGCGGCCCGCGATCGCCGCCATGCGCGGGCCGAAGCCTCCGACCACGATGGGCGGGGCGGGATCTGATCGTAGAAAGCCGGTCGGCTGTTCGAGGCGATAGTGCGTGCCCGTGAAGTCGGACGCGTCGCCCGCCCAGAGCCGCCGCAGCACCTGGCATGCCTCGGCGACACGCGCCGCCCGCACCGCGTCGCGCTCCACCGGCATGCCGATGCCCTCCTGCTCCCGCACGTAGGGCGTGGCGCGGCTGCCTCCGGCGCCGAGCCCGAGCAGCAGGCGGCCCCCGGAGACTTGCTGAAGCGTGGCCGCCATGTTCGCGAGCAGCCCCGGCTGGCGCATGCCGACGTTCAGCACGAGCGGGCCCAGCATGATTCGCCGGGTGGCCTCAGCGAGCGCGGCGAGAGTGGTCCACACTTCCGGCACCGAGGACGCGGCGCCCCCGTCCGGATCGCGGAGATGGTCCCAGGTCCAGAGCCCGTCGAAGCCCGCCTCCTCCGCGGCCACCGCGGCCGCCCGCATCTCGGTGTAGCGGGCGCCCATAGGGACGAGGAGGAGATCGGTCTTCATGTCGGGGTCTCGCAATCCTAGAAGAACGTGTAGGAGGCGCTCAGCGAGATCGTGTCCATCGAGTGCGACGTCGGCACGAGCGTGCGCGTCTTGTCGTAGCGCTCGCGGAACGCGCGCTCGTTCGCCTGGTCGTGTCGATACTCGAGCCGGCTCACGAGGCCCCGCCAGATCTTGTACTGGAACGTGAGCGTGGTCGACCAGAGGGAGAGTCCCTTGCCGAATCCCGTGCGCGCCCCGTCGGCATCCTTGAAGTATTCCTGGCGCAGCGCGGTGCGGAAGCGGCTCGTCCAGTCGTAGGCCGCCCAGAGCCCCCAGCCCCACCACGAGGCGTCGGCATCCTGGCGCGTGTCCAGCGCGACCAGCGAGGCCTCGCGATCCTCCTTGCCGCCGGTGATCTCGCCGGCGAGCGTCAGCTTGTCGATCCCCGTGTAGACCCCGACGAGATCGAGCACCCAGCGGGTGTGGGTGTGGTTGTCGTTCTGCTCGGGCCCCACGATGGTGCCGATCGTCAGCGTGAGGTCCTTGCGCGGGGCGAGCTGAAAGCCGCCCCCGAACGACGGCCGGTCATTGTTGTCGACGGTCGTGTCCGAGCCGGTGCTCACGCCGGCCTGGACGGTGAGCCAGTCCGTGAAGGCGTAGGTGGCGACGACGCCGGTCTGGGTGAACGGGCCCGCGAGGTTGAAGAGATAGCCCCGCGAGAAATTGAGGTTGCTGGGCGACTCGATGACCTCGTAGCCGAGGAGGCTCACCCACTTCCCGGCCTTGAGGATGAGGCCGGTCCCCAGGGGAATCCGGACCGAGAGGTACGCCTCCTGGAGATCGAAGTGCGACGTGTTCCGGAATGGAAACTGATCGTCCTCGTCGCGGAATATCCCGAGCGAGTGGTTCTTCTGCGAATCCTGCCCCACCGTGAGCACGAGGCCGAACCCGAACGGGTACCGCTCGGACGGGTCCTTCTTCACGGAGAACTCGGCGATGTTGAAGGTGAAGCCCTCGACGTCGTCGTACACGCGGAACTCGTTCACCCCGCCCCGGCTGGCCCCGCCGAGATTCCACGTGTAGCTCATCTCGAGATAGGCGAAGAGACGGACCTCGTCGCGGAAGCTGGGCGTCTTCTCCTCGGGCGCCGGCGGTGTGGCGGGCGCGGCGTCGGGCGCGGCCGCGGGCTCGGCCGGCGGAGCGGGGACCGTCGTCTGCGCGCGCGCCGCAAGGGGCGCGGCGGCGAGCACCAGGGCCAGGAGCGCGAGGAGCAGGTCGGCGCGTGTCATCGACGGCTCTCGCGATCATATCCGGGCGGGCCGATCGCCCCGCTGCCAATTTCATGGGAGAATCTCCCGCGAGGACCCGACGATGACATCGCGCACCGTGACCGCTCCCTTCGCGCTCGTGCTTGCCATCGCCGTCACGCTCGTCGCCGCCCCGCACGCGAGCGCCCATCACGGCTGGAGCGGCTACGATTCCGGCACCACGCTGAACCTCACCGGCACCATCAAGGAAGCCGGGTACGAGCACCCGCACGGCTATGTGCAGCTCCAGGTCCCCGGCAAGACCTGGCGGGTCGTGCTCGCCCCACCCTCCCGGATGGAGAACCGCGGTTTGCCGCGCACCGCCCTCAGCCCCGGCAAGACGGTGACGGTCGTCGGCTATCCGAACCGCACCGACCCCGAGGAGATGCGCGCGGAGCGGATCACCGTCGACGGCAAGACCACCGAGCTGCGTTGATCCACGATCCGCGGGCGGCGGCCTGGCTGGTCTGGCTCGAATCCAGCCCCGTCGCGGTGGCGATGCGGCAGTGGCTCTGGCTCTACCCCGCGGTGGAAGTCCTCCACATCGCGGGCATCGCTGCGCTGGTCGGGGGCGCCGTGATGTTCGACCTTCGCCTCCTCGGCGTCTCCCGCGGCTTGCCCGTGGCCGCGCTCGCTGCGCACCTCCTGCCCTGGGCCCGCGTCGGGCTCGGCATGGTGGCCCTCTCGGGGGCGCTCATGTTCACCGCCCACGCGACGGAGTGGGCGCAGAATCCGGCGTTCCGAGTCAAGCTGCTCCTGATCGCCGCCGCCGGCGCGAACGCGTGGGCCTTCCACCGCTGGCCCTTCCGCGCCGTGGCGCGCTGGGACCGCGATCTGCCCGCCCCCGCCCCTGCCCGCGTCGCCGCGCTCCTCTCGATGATCCTCTGGCTGTCCGTCATCGCCTGCGGACGGCTGCTCGCCTACCTCTGACCTGGTTCGCGCTCGCCCTCGGCGCCGCGCTGCTGCAGGCGGGCCAGATCACCTTCGTCAAGGGCAAGGCGCCGCACATTCCCCCGCTGATCCTCGTGGTCTGGACGCAGGGAGTCGGCCTCGTGCTCTGGACCACGGGTATCTACCTCACGGGCGGCCGCTTGCAGATCCCGCTGCACATGTGGGGCTGGATCGGGCTCGCGACCGGCTGCGCGGGCGGGTACTCCCTTCTCCTCACCCGCGCGAGCGCGCGCGGCGACATCTCGATCGTGGGCCCGGTGCTGGCGCTTGCGCCGGTCTTCTCGGTCCTTCCCGACTGGTGGCTCACCGGCACCCTGCCCCACGGCGTCGGCTGGATCGGCGTGGGGCTGGCGGTGCTCGGCACGGCGGGGCTCAGCGCAACGTCCGGCCATAGGCTCGATCTCTCGGGCCTCTTCGCGCGTGCCGACGCGCTCGACGCGCTGGGCGCCGCGTTCTTCCTGGGCATCCTCGCCGCCATCGACCGGCACAATGTGCTCGCGATGCACGTGCCGTCCTATCTGGTGGGTGCCTATCTCGCGCTCGCGGTGCCGCTGCTCGTCCTGGCCCTGCTCCGTCGCCCTCGCGCGCTCGCCGCTTCCGCCCGCCCCGACCAGCTGCTCCGGGTGCTGATCCACGCGCTCCTCGTGCTCTCGGGTACGGGCTGTCAGGTCTTCGCGCTCGGACTGGCGCCCGCCGCCTACGTTGCGTCGATCCGCCGCACCTCCGCGGTGTTCAGCGTGCTGATGGGCAGCGCGCTGTTCCGCGAGCAGGGCCTGGCCGGCCGGCTCACCGCCGCCATCCTGACCGTGCTGGGCGCGGTGTGCCTGGTGCTGGGGCGCTAGCGAGCCCGCTCCGCGCGGTGACAGTTGCGCACGGTGAGCGCTTCGCAGTAGGCTTCCCGCGCCG
The DNA here is from genome assembly GCA_035764725.1 of Candidatus Methylomirabilota bacterium. NCBI lineage: Bacteria > Methylomirabilota (SeqCode) > Candidatus Methylomirabilota bacterium. The sequence goes on from DASTYT010000019.1 coordinate 22,609, forward strand.
CATGGCCATCGGACTCACCACACCGAAGGAGGCTTCCCCATGAAATTCGGCGCGGTCCTTCCCATCTGGCGGCTCACCACGGCGGACGCGGAGCGGCTCACCCTCGAGGCGGAGGAGCTCGGCTGGGACGGCATCTTCGTCCCCGATCACATCCTCGCCAAGCCGGCCACCACCCAGCACTACGGCCCCTCGTGGCCCGATCCCTTCTCGCTGCTGTCTTTCCTCGCCGGCCGAACCACGCGCATCCACGTGGGAGCCAGCGTCATCGTGCTCCCGTATCGCAACCCGCTCGTCGCCGCCAAGGCCGCGGCCACCGTGGATCAGGTCTCGCGCGGCCGCTTCATCTTCGGCATCGGCGTGGGCTGGGACGAGGCGGAGTTCAAGGACCTCAACCTCCCCTTCAAGGAGCGCGGCGCCCAGACCGACGAGTACTTGAAGATCATCAAGGCGGCGTGGGCCGCGGACGTTCCGCAGTTCGCGGGCCGCTACTTCACGTTCAGCGGGGCCACGTTCGCGCCGCGCCCCGCGCAGAAGCCTCATCCGCCCATCTGGGCGGGCGGCGCGCCGGGCGCGCTCTCCGCGCCGGCGATGCGGCGGGCCGCCGAGCAATGCGACGGCTGGCATCCCCTGGGGCTTTCCTGGGCGGACCTCGAGAAGGGCATCGCCACGGTGAAGGAGCTGGCCAAGCGCGCGGGGCGGCCCGACGGCGCGGTGCGCTTCGCGCCGCGCAACATGTTGGGGCTCGGGGCCAAGGACGGCAGCGCGGACCGCGTCCCGTACGCCGGCGCGCCCGATCAGGTGGCGGGCGACGTGAAGCGCGCGGCGCGGCTCGGCTGCGAGTGGGTCACCTTCGACATGCCGCCCGCCGCGGATGTGGCGGGGATGATGGCGGTGCTGGAGCGCTTCGCCCGGGAGGTCAAGCCGACGGTCGGCTAAGCGCATGAACCCTACCCACATCGGCATCGGACTGGGGATCGTCCTGTTCATCGGGATGGTCGTCATGATCGAGGCCGGACGTCTCTTCGGCCGACGGACGAAGAGCGACGACGCATCTCAGACCGGACGTACCGCCATCGGGGGCGCGGTCTACGGCCTCCTCGCGCTCCTCATCGCCTTCACGTTCTCAGGGGCGGCGACACGCTTCGACTCGCGCCGGTATCTCATCGTGGACGAGGCGAACGCAATCGGGACCGCGTACCTGCGACTCGATCTCCTGCCCGCGGCGGTCCAGCCTTCGCTCCGCGACCTGTTTCGCCGCTACACCGACTCGCGAATCGCGACGTACCGGAAGGTTCCGGACATGGCCGCGATCCAAACGGAGCTCGACCGCGGGATCGCCATCCAAGGCGAGATCTGGCGGCAGGGGGTCGCGGGATGTCAGCGGCCGGAGAACCCGCCCGCCACGTGCAACCTTCTGATCCCTGCGCTCAACTCGATGTTCGATCTCAACACCACCCGCACCATGGCCAACAAGATCCACCCGCCCGCCATCGTCTTCGTCATGCTGCTGGCGCTCGCACTGATCACGGCGCTCCTGACCGGCTTCGACCTCTCGCGCGCCGAGAAGCGGGACTGGGTGCACGTGATCGGGTTCTCGATCATCCTGTCCGTCACCGTCTACGTGATCATGGACATCGAGTACCCGCGGCTGGGCTTCTTCCGGATCGATGCCATCGACGAGGTGATGCTGCAGCTGCGCGCCAGCATGAAGTAGGGGGGCTGACGACCGAGGGTCGAGAGCGGGCTAGCGGGTGATCCAGGCCGCGATCTTCGCGATCACGTCCCCCTCGATCCCGTTGTACCCGTGGTGCGCGAAGGCTTCGCACGGGTCGCCGCGCGTGGCGCCGCCCTCGAACACCATGACCTCCTTGCGGGGCGCCCCGGTCAGCTTCTCCGTGAGGAGCGGGAGGTCCGTGTAGCGGCAGTGCTCGCAGCCGTCGTGCTTGTGATGCACGACGAGGACGGGGACCTTGATGAACTGGAGCGGCATCCCCGGCACCGCGCGGCTTCCGCGCCGCTCGGTGAGGATGGTCGAGGTCAGCACGACCCCGTCGGGGCCGCCGGCATCGCGCGGCAGCTCGGTGGCGAGAAAGGCGGCGGACTGGGTGCCGCGGCTCGTGCCCATGAGCCATACCGGACTGGCCGCGTGCTGGCGCAGCGCCGCGATCACCGCCTTGACGTCGGCGGCATGCTCGCGCGTTTGCCGGAAACCGTTCAGGAACGGCTCGCCCTGGCGGTCGGAGGGGGCGTCCAGCGTCGCGACGTTCACGCCCTGCGCGGCGAGCATCTGCCGCGTCCGCACGAGGAAATTGCCGGCGCCCCAGCCGATCTTGCCGTCCGGGGTGAGGCGCAGCCCCCCGTGACCGCCCGCGAACAGGATCACGGTGGCCTTGGCGTCGGGGGTCGCGATGAAGAGCAGCCGCTCGCTCACGCCCGGCCGCGTGGGCACGTCGATCACGCGCTCGGGCTCCGCCCAGGCGGGCGGGCAAGAAACCGCGTGGACCAAGGCGAGCAGCAGCACCGCGCCGAGGCGGGCGGCGACGCTCACGTGCGGGACGGCGCCTCCGCCTCCGGAGTGAACGAGAAGAAGCGGCGCGCCGCGGTCTGATTCTCGTAGATCGAGCCCTGGTTGAGGGCGGGCGGCAGCGGCATCCGCACCGGCACCGGCGTGACGCGCGGCTCGAGGGTGGAGGCGCCCGCCACCAGGCGCGCATCGAACTCCGCGAGGTCCTTCACGCCCATGAGGGGCCACGCGTCCGCAGCGGCGTACTCGTAGAGGAGCAGCGCGCGGGGGAGCTTCGACACGTTCTGCGCGGAGCCGTGGAGGAGCCGCACGTGGTGGAAGGACATCGAGCCCGCGCGGCCGCTGAGCGGCACTGCCTTGGCGATCTCGTCCTTGACCGCCACCGGGTCCACCGCGCCGCAGAAGTAGCCGTCGGCGTGGTGGTCGAAGATGGGCCCGCGGTGGCTGCCCGGGACCACCATGAGCGGCCCGTTGTCGCTGGTGGCGTCGTTCAGCATCACGCCCACCGCGAGCACGTCGTCGTTGGTGTGCGGGTAGAACGCCCAGTCCTGGTGCCACTCCACCGGCGAGCCGTATCCCGGCGCCTTGAGGTTGAGCTTCGAGCCGTGCAGCCGGACGTCGGGTCCCAGCAAGGCCTGGAGGATCGACACGAGCGTGGGGTCACGGTACAGGCGCTTGAAGCCGTCGAAGAACTTGTGCGGCGTCTTCACCCTGCGCACGCGGGGCGCGTCGGGACGGTGGCCCGGCTCGAGATCGTAGACATCGGTGTGGGCAGTCACCTCGCGCGCGCCCTCGAGGATGGCATCGAGCTCGCGGCGCAGCGTGTCCACCGTGGCGACGTCGAGCACGCCCGGGACCACGAGATAGCCGTGTTCGCGATAATGGGCGACGTCCTTGGCGCTGATCATGTGTCTACGGTATCATGGCGCCCGTTTAGAGCGCATCTCGACACCTCACGATCATCGGAGATCAGGAGACCTAGCCATGTCACAGCGCCGCATCAGCCGTCGCGCCGTCCTCGCGGGCGCCCTCGGCGCCACCGCCGCCCTCTCGCTGCCCCGGATCGGCTTCCCCGCCGTGAAGAAGGGCACCGCCCTGCGCATGTGGATCCTCAAGACGTACGTGGAGCCCACCAACAAGGCCATCGAGGCGAGCGCCCATCGCTGGGCGCAGAAGCACGGGGCAAGCGTCACCGTGGAGTACTTCACGTTCGAGGACATGCAGACCAAGTACGTGGCGGCGATCGAGAGCAACAGCACGCCGGACGTCGGCCAGCTCGAGACCGGCGCCCCCGCGCGCTTCGCCGGCATGGGCCAGCTGCTCGATCTCACCTCGTTCTCGAAGTCGATCGAGGGCCAGGTGGGCAAGGCGCCCGCGAACATCGCGCCCGTCACCCTGATCGACGGCAAGGTGTACTCGGTGCCGTGGTACGTCATGGGCGCGTTCTGGTACGTGTGGCGCGACGTCTTCGAGAAGGCCAAGGTCAAGTTGCCGAACACGTTCGCGGAGGCCAAGGAAGCCGCGCAGGCGCTCACCCGGCCCAAGGACAACTTCTACGGGATGGGGCAGAGCTGGAACCGCACCGCCGACGGCTACGGCGTGATGCAGAGCCTGATGTACTCCTACGGCGTGGGCTGGGCGGACAAAAGCGGCAAGTACAAGTCCATCAAGACACCGCAGATGCAGACGGTCATGAAGTGGGCCACCGACATCTACACGAATCAGCTTCAGCCCGCCGACACCCTGACCTGGACGGGGTCTGGTAGCAACGAGAACTTCATCGCGAAGAACATCGCGCAGACCTCGAACGGGCCCAGCATCACCTTCGCCATGGAGAACGCGGTGGCCAAGGCCACCGACGCCAAGGACAAGAAGATGAAGGAGGAGGCGCTGGCCAACCACGTGGCGCTGCCCCATCTCGCCGGCCCGGACGGGCGCCGCATGCAGGCCATCGCGATGTCCATGGGGGTGTTCAAGGGCAGCAAGGATCCCGAGGCGGCCATGAGCCTCATCGCCCATCTCGTCTCGCCCGAGGAGACAGTGCTGGTGATGAAGGACTCCTACGGCCAGTTCGCGCCGGTGCTGGAGAAGGCCAAGGCCGCCTCCAAGGACTACTTCAACAAGAACGAGAACTACCGGACGTTCGGCCGCGCGGCGGAGTGGTTCGCGCCCACCGGCTGGCCCGGCCCCGTCACCGCGGCGGCGGCGGAGGTGCAGGCGTCCAACGTCCTCACCGACGCGCCCGCCAAGGTCATCGTCGACAAGTGGTCGGTGGACCAGGCCATCGAGTGGGAAGACAAGAAGATCAAGGAACTCTACGACACGCTGAAGGGGTGAGCTCGCGCTCGCGTCGCTGGATCGGGGCGCGGGGCCGGGAAACCGGCACCGCGCTCCTTTTTCTCCTCCCGCTCTTCGTCCTGGTAGTCGGGCTCATCATCTACCCCTTCTATCGGGCAATCTGGCTGTCGCTCACCGACAAGCTGGTCGGCTATCCCGAGCGCTTCGTGGGACTCCGCAACTACATCTACCTGGCGCAGGACGACGCCTTCCAGCAGGTCATCTGGAACAGCCTGGTCTTCACAATGGTCTCGGTGGCGCTCAAGGTCGTCACCGGACTGGGCATGGCGCTGGTCCTCAACAACGTGATCCGCGGCCGCAACTTCCTCCGCGGGCTCTTCCTCCTGCCCTGGATCACCTCCACCGTCATCATCGCGCTCACGTGGCGCTGGATGTTCGACGCCTTCCCGGGACGCGGCTTCCTCAACAGCTTCCTGCTCGACGTGGGGCTCCTGTCCCAGCCCATCGCCTTCATGGCCACGCCGGCGGGCGCAATGGCCGCGGTGATCATCGCCAACTGGTGGCGCGCCTTCCCGTTCTTCGGCGTGTCCTTCCTCGCGGGGATGGTGAGCATCCCCCGCGAGCTCTACGAGGCGGCGTCGGTGGACGGGGCAGGCTCCGGGCGGCGCTTCTGGCACATCACGCTGCCCGGGCTCAAGCACGTGATCATCGTCACCACGCTGCTCTCGTTCATCCTCACCATCAACGACTTCAACATCATCTACGTGATGACCCGGGGCGGGCCCGGTACCGCCACCCAGGTGTTCGCCACCTACTCGTACCAGGTGGCGTTCAACCAGCTCCGCTGGGGCCGCGGCGTGACCATCTCGATCTTCGTGGTGCCAATCCTCGTGGTCGGGATCATCCTGATCAGCCGCTATCTCTTGCGGGACCGGAGGTGAGGCGGCCATGACGCGCGCCATGACCTGGATCGGCCTGGTGTTCTTCCTGCTAGTGATCCTCGTGCCGTTCTGGTGGATCGCCAGCATGTCGTTCAAGACCTACGAGCAGATCCAGTTCGCGGTGAGCATCTACGTCCCAAACCCCTTCACGTGGGAGAACTACACCGGGCTCTGGACGGAGACGCGCTTCCCTCTATGGCTCCGCAACAGCCTGGTGACAGCGCTCGTGGTCACGCTGATCACCAGCGTGGTGGCGAGCCTCGCGGGCTACGCGGTGGCGCGTCTCCGCTTCCCCGGCCGCGAAGCGGTGGCGAGCCTGATCCTCATCGTCTATCTGATCCCGCCCGCGCTGCTCTTCATCCCGCTCTACCGCGTGCTCACCGAGCTCGGCGCCACCAATCGCCTCGCCGCGCTCTTCCTCTCCTACCCGACGTTCACCGTACCGTTCTGCACCTGGCTCCTCATCGGCTTCTTCAAGGCGCTGCCCGAGGAGCTGGAGGAGGCGGCGCTCATCGATGGGGCGGGGCGGATCACCGCCTTCGTCCGCGTGCTGCTGCCGCTCGCCGCGCCCGGCCTCGTTGCCTCGGCCATCTTCGCCTTCACCCTGTCGTGGAACGAGTTCCTCTACGCCCTGGTGTTCATCACGGACGAGACGCGGATCACGGTGCCGGTGGGGCTCAACCTCCTCATCTACGGCGACGTATTTCACTGGGGCCAGCTCATGGCGGCCTCGGTCATCACGACCATCCCGGTGGTCGCGCTCTACGTCTTCATCCACCGCTGGATGGCGGAGGGGCTGGTCGCAGGCTCGGTCAAAGGATAACCGGGTGGCGAGAAGGGGTCAGCCGCGAGGCGCCGCCCGAGAGCCGTGCGCGAGGGGTATGCCGCATACGTCGAGCGGCTGGCCGAGGGCGGCAACGAAGCGGATGGCCCCTTATCGGCGCCCGGGGGTTGGCGTATCATCGGCGCATGACCCCGCACGCGCTTGCCGGCCTCGTCATCGGCCTCGTGCTGCTCGCCCTCGCGGGCTGCGGGCCGTCCAGCAAGGAAGACCTCCTCACCAAGGCGCGCGGCATCACCACCCGCGCCGAGCTGGAAAAGGCTCTCGGCAAGCCGTCGGATATCAGCAAGCTCGGCCCCCTCGAGAAGTGGACGTACAAGGCCTCCAACGGCGAAGTGGTGTACGTGATCGTGGGCGACGCGGTCACGCTCGAAGCCGCCGGCGAAACGCCGAAGAAGTAGGAGGAGACGACCCCATGCCCACGCATCACTACGCGGACGTCAATGGCCAGCGCCTGCACTACGCCTCCGAGGGCAAGGGCCCGCTCATGATGTTCGTCCACGGCTTCCCCGAGTTCTGGTACGCCTGGCAGGGCCAGCTCACCGAGTTCGGGCGTGACCACCACGCGGTGGCGCCGGACATGCGCGGCTACAACCTCTCGTCCAAGCCGAAGGACGTGAAGGACTACGCGGTGCCCCTGCTCGTGGAGGATCTCGCCGCCCTCGCCGATCACCTGGGCGCGCGCAAGTTCACGCTGGTCGCCCACGACTGGGGCGGAGCCGTCGCCTGGGCCTTTTCGCTCATGAAGCCCGAGCGGCTCGAGCGCCTCGTCATCGTGAACGCGCCGCACCCGGCCGTCTTCCAGCGTCTGCTCGCGGAGAATCCGCACCAGCAGAAGGCGAGCCAGTACATGCTCATGTTCCGGAGCCCGGAAGCGGAAGCGACGCTCAGCCACGACAACTTCGCCCTGCTGAGGCAGATGGTGCTGGGCGAAGGCCAGCCGTCGGGCTGGGCCACGCCCGCGGACAGCAAGGCCTATCTGGAGGCGTGGGGTCAGCCCGGCGCGCTCACCGGCGGCCTCAACTTCTACCGCGCGGCGCGCGTGGGCCCGCCCGCGCCGGGCGAGGCGCCGCGCGGCATCTCGCCGGACCTCTCGGCCATGACCGTGAAGGTACCCACGCTGGTGATCTGGGGCGAGAAGGACCGGGCCCTCCTCACCGCCAACCTGGACGGCCTCGAGAAGTTCGTGCCCGACCTCACCGTGCGCCGCATCCCGGACGGCACGCACTGGGTCGCCCACGAGAAGCCCGCGGAGGTGAACGGCTACATCCGCGACTTCCTCAAGGCGCGCCCGGCCTGATCGCGTCGCGGAGATGAGCGAGCCGATCAGCGCTGCCGACCCGCATCCGCGGCGCCGCGCGCGTGTCCTGGACACCGAGTTGTCCTACGTGGACTTGGGACAGGGCAAGCCGGTGGTGTTCCTCCACGGCAATCCGACCTCGTCCTATCTCTGGCGCAATATCATCCCGCACGTGGCCGACCGCCACCGGTGCCTGGCTCCCGATCTCGTGGGCATGGGCGAGTCCGGCAAGGCGCCCGGTGGCTCCTACCGCTTCGCCGACCATCAGCGCTATCTCGACGCCTGGTTCGAGGGGCTCGGCCTCACGCAGGGCATCACGCTCGTCGTCCACGACTGGGGCTCGGCGCTGGGCTTTCACTGGGCACGGCGGCATCCCGAGCGCGTCCGCGGGCTCGTCTACATGGAGGCGATCGTGCGCCCGCTGACATGGGCCGAGTGGCCCGAGGTCGCGCGCAAGGTCTTCCAGGCCATGCGCTCCCCCGCAGGCGACGAGATGGTGCTGGAGAAGAACGTCTTCGTGGAGCGCATCCTCCCCTTGAGCGTGCTGCGCGGCCTCACCGACGCGGAGATGGCTGTCTACCGGAAGCCGTATCTCGAGTCCGGCGAGTCGCGGCGGCCCACCCTCACCTGGCCGCGCCAGATTCCCATCGACGGGGAGCCGGCCGACGTGGTCGCCATCGTGGAGGAGTACGGGCGCTGGCTCGCCAAGAGCCCGCTGCCCAAGCTCTTCGTGAACGCCGATCCCGGCACCATCCTCACCGGCCCCCAGCGCGAGTTCTGCCGCACCTGGCCGCATCAGGACGAGATCACGGTGCGCGGCAGCCACTTCATCCAGGAAGATTCGCCGCACGAGATCGGCCGGGCCATCGCCGGCTTCCTCTCCCGCATCCCTTCGTGACCGCGACGCCCGGCGCGCTCGCTCCGTACCGCGTCCTCGATCTGGTGGGCCCGCTGGGCGCGCTCGCGGGCAAGATGCTCGCCGACCTGGGCGCCGACGTCGTGCGCGTGGAGCCGCCCGAGGGCAGCGCGCTGCGGCGGCTCCCGCCCTTCGCCGATGGGGTGACCCCGCCGGAGGCGAGCCTGGCCTGGTGGGCCTATGCCGGCGGCACCCGCAGCGTGGCGCTCGACCTGGAGTCGCCGGACGGCCGCGCGCGCTTCCTCGACCTCGTGCGCGCGGCCGACTTCCTCTTCGAGGCGCTGCCGCCGGGCACGCTGGACCGCTGGGGCCTCGGCTGGCCCGCGCTCCATCGCGAGAACCGGCGCCTCATCCTGACCTCCATCTCTCCTTTCGGGCAGTCGGGCCCCCACCGCGACTGGCGCGGGCCGGAGCTGATCGTGCAGGCCATGGGCGGCATGCTCTATCCCGTCGGTGATCCCGACCGGCCACCGGTGCGGGTGGGTGGCGCCCAAGCCGCATGTCAGGCCGCGGGGCAGGCGGTGCTCGGAGCCCTCGTCGCCCACTTCGAGCGCGAGCAGACCGGCGAAGGCCGCTGGGTGGACGCCTCGGCGCAGCACGCGGTGGTGAATACGCTCCTGAGCGCGACCGCGTTGCCGGCATTGCACGGCTTCACGCCGAACCGCGAGGGCTCTGCGGTGCGTACCTCGGGCTTCCGGCGGCGCATCCTCTTCCGCGCCAGGGACGGCTTCGTGGCCCTCACCGTGGGCGGCGGCGTGCTGTCGGGCGCCATGATGACGGCGCTGGTGAAGTGGATGGCCGAGGAGGGCGCGGCCCCGGACTTCATGCGCGAGCGTGACTGGGTGAAGTGGGACAACGCGTATCTCCACGCCGCGGGGGCGCGCGGCCAGGAGGACCTCGATCGCGTCGCCGACGTGGTGGCCGCATTCACTGCCACGCGCACCAAGGCCCAGCTCTACGAGGCGGCGCTACAACGCGGGCTGCTCATCGCGCCGGTGGCCGACATGGCGGATCTCGCCGAGGACCGCCAGCTCGCCGCGCGCGGCTTCTTCGTGCCGGTGGCCGAGCCCCGCCTGCGCCGTACGGTGCCCGTGCCGGCCGCGTGGGCCAAGCTCTCCCTCACGCCGCTGCGCCCGCCCGCGCCCGCGCCGCGCCTCGGCGAGGACACCGTCGCGGTGCTCCGCGACTGGGCGGCGCCCCGCGCCGACGGGGAGCCGGCCCCGGAGACGATGCGCGCGGTGCACGGGCGCCGGGCGTTCGAGGGCCTGCGCGTGGTGGATTTCGCCTGGGTGGCCACGGGCCCGCTTACCGGGCGGCTCCTCGCCGACCACGGCGCCGACGTGATCCGCCTCGAGTCGGCCCGGCGCCTGGACCCCGGGCGCACGCTCACGCCGTGGGCCGAGGGCAAGGCCGGGCCCAATCGCAGCCAGGGCTTCGCCAACTACAACGCCGGCAAGCGCTCGATGGCGCTGGATCTCGCCAAGCCGGAAGCGCGCGACCTGGCGCGCCGACTGATCGCCACCGCCGACGTGGTGGTGGAGTCGTTCAGCGCGGGCACCACCGCCCGCTGGGGCCTGGACTGGACCACGCTCAGCGGCGACCACCCGCGTCTCATCTATCTCTCCTCGTGCCAGCAAGGGCAGACGGGGCCCCACGCGCACTATCGCGGCTACGGCTCGCTCGCCGCCGCGCTCGCCGGCTTCTACTCGGTGACGGGCTGGCCCGACCGCGAGCCCGCCATGATCTACGGGGCCTACACCGACTTCGTGGCGCATCACTTCGCCTCCACCGCCGTCCTCGCCGCCCTGGATCATCGCCGGCGCACCGGGCTCGGTCAGCACATCGACCTCTCGCAGCTGGAGTCGAGCCTGCACTTCCTGGCGCCCGAGATCCTGGAGTACACGGTGAACGGGCGCGTGCCGCGCTCGGGCGGCAACGCGGATGCGGTGATGGCGCCGCACGGGATCTATCCCTGCCGGTCAACGGACGGTGAGCGGTGGTGCGCGATCGTCTGCGAGGACGACGCGCAGTGGCACGCGTTGGTCGAGGCGATGGGCAAGCCCGAATGGGCGCTCGATCCGCGCTGGCGCACCGCCGCCGGGCGCAAGACGCACGAGGCCGCGCTGGATGCGCGCCTCGCCGAGTGGACGTCGACCGAGTCCCCCGGCGCGCTGGCCGAGCGGCTCCAGGCCGCGGGCGTGCCGGCGGGCGTCGCGCAATCTTGCGCCGATCTTCACCAGGATCCGGGGCTCACGGCGCGGCGGGCCTTCGCCTGGGTCGAGCATCCCGAGATGGGCCGCACGCCCTACGAGACTTGGGCCTTCCGCATGGGCGAGGACGCGGCGCCGCGCCGGGCGCCGCTGCTGGGCGAGCACACGCGAGAGATCCTGACCCAGGTGCTGGGGCTCTCGCCGGACGAGATCGCGCGGCTGGTCGCCGCGGACGTCTTCGTCTGACGCGCCCGCCGAGCGTCGCCCTCGATCCATGAGCCTGCCGCCGCCTCGCGACCCCGTCTCCGCCGTCACCCATCCCGATCCCTACCCGTACTACGCGGAGCTGGTCGCCGCGCGCCCCTTCTACAAGGACGAGCTCCAGGGCTACTGGGTGGCATCGAGCGCGGAGGCGGTCACCGCGGCGCTCATGAGCGATCGCCTCCGCGTGCGGCCGCCTGCGGAGCCCGTGCCCCCGGCGCTGCGGGGCTCCCCGGCGGGCGAGATCTTCCGACAGTTGATCCGGATGACCGACGGTGGGAGTCACGAGGCCGCGAAGTACGCGGTGGCGGCCACGCTGCAATCGCTCGATGCCGAGCGCATCGCGGACGAGAGCGCGCGCTGGGCGCGCCCGCTCGCGGGCGACGGCGTCGATCCCGCCGCGCTCACGTCGTTCGTCTTCGCGCTGCCCGTCTACGTGGTCGCGAGCCTGCTCGGCATGCCGCCCGCGTTCCTGCGCCAGACCTCCCAGTGGATGCAGCATTTCGTGCGCTGCCTCGCGCCCGGCAGCACGCTCGCCCAGATCGAGCGCGGCAAGGACGCGGCGGGGCGCCTCCTCGACCTGGGGCAGATGACGTTGACCGACGGCCCGGCCGAGGGTCTCCTGCCCGTGCTCGCGCGCCAGGCGCGGCGGGCCGGGATCGAGAGCACCGACACGGTGGTCGCCAACGGGATCGGCTTCATGTCGCAGGCCTACGAGGCAACGGCCGGTCTCATCGGCAACATGCTGCTCGCGCTCGCGCGCGCGCCCGGCCTGCGCGCGGCCGTGGACGAGGAGCCCGCGCTCCTACCCGCGGTGGCGCGCGAGGTGCTGCGTCATGACCCCTCGGTGCAGAACACGCGGCGCTGGGTGGGCGCGGCCGGGCGCGTGAACGGTCAGGACATGGTGGAGGGCGAGATCGTGCTCGTGCTGCTGGCCGCGGCGAATCGCGATCCCGCCGCCAATCCACGCCCGGACGTCTTCGACGCGCGCCGCGCCGACCGGCGGCTCTTCACCTTCGGCGTGGGCGCGCATGCCTGCCCGGGCGAGATGCTGGCGGTTGGCATCGCCGCGGCCGGCGTGAGCGCGCTCCTGGATGCCGGTCTCGACCCCACCATCCTGCCCGCGCGGCGCACGTATCGGCCGTCGGTCAACACGCGCATCCCCCTGTTCGATATGCTAGATTGAGGGCAATCCCATGAACGGCATCGTCGCCTACGGCTCGTACCTTCCCTATTTCCGTCTCGATCGGAAGTCCATCGGCGACGCCCTCGCCAGCGGCGGGGGCAAGGGCACGAGGACGGTGGCCTCCTATGACGAGGACACGACGTCGATGGGCGTGGAGGCGGCCCGGGCCGCGCTCCGCGGCGCCCCGGGCGCGGCGCCGGGCGCGATCTACTTCGCCACCGCCGATCCCGCGTACCTCGACAAGACCAACGCGACCGCGATCCACGCCGCGCTCTCGCTCGACGACTCGGCGATGGCCTTCGACATGCTGGGGTCGATCCGATCGGGCGCGGGCGTGCTGCGCGCGGCCATCGACGCGGGCCGTCCGACGCTGGCGGTGATCGCCGACATCCGCACCGGGCTGCCGGGCGGCGGCGACGAGCGCGAGGGCGGCGACGCCGCGGTGGCCTTCCTGCTGGCCGCGGGTGACGCGCAGGCGCCCGTGCTCGCCGAGCACGTGGCCTCGGCCTCGGCGAGCGCCGAGTTCCTCGAGCGCTGGCGCATTCCCGGCGATGCCGCTTCCCGGCAATGGGAGGAGCGCTTCGGCGAGCACGCGTACGTGCCGCTGGCGGACGCCGCGATCACGAGTGCGCTCAAACAAGCCGGCCTCAACGCCGGCGACCTCGCCGCGCTGATCGTGGCCGGCCCGCACGGGCGCGCCAACAAGCGCGCGCAGGCCGCGGTGGGCGCCAAGCCCGAGGCCATCGCCGACGATCTGACCGGCACGGTGGGCAACACCGGCACCGCGCACGCGGGCCTCCTGCTCGCCGACGCGCTGGACCGCGCGAAGGCCGGCGACTTGATCGCGGTGGTCTCGCTGGCCGACGGCTGCGACGTGACGATCTGGCGCGCGACGGCGGCGCTCGCCGCCCATCGCCAGAAGGTGCCGGTGGCCAAGCAGGCGGCGGCCGGCGGCAAGGTCTCGTACGCGACGTTCCTCACCTGGCGCGGCTTCCTCAAGCGCGAGCCGCCGCGCCGGCCCGATCCCCAGGCGCCCGCGGCGCCGCCCGCCTTCCGCGCCGAGGCGTGGAAGTTCGGCTTCACGGGCAGCCGCTGCCAGGCCTGCGGCACTCGCGCGCTCCCGCCCGCGCGCGTCTGCATGAAGTGCCACGCGGTGGACAAGATGACGCCCGAGCGCATGGCGGATGTGCCCGCGACCATCGCGACCTACACGGTGGATCGCCTCGCCTACTCGCTGTCGCCGCCGGTGGTGGTCGGCGTGCTCGACTTCGAGGGCGGTGGCCGCTTCACCTGCGAACTGACCGACGTGGATCCCAAGGCCGTGAAGATCGGTGACCGCGTGGAGCTGACGTTCCGGCGGCCCATGACCGCCCACGGCGTGCACAACTACTTCTGGAAAGCCCGCCCGATCCAGGGCGACTGAGACCCCAAGGAGGCCAACACCATGGCGAGCAACGGCATTCGCGACCGGGTAGCGATCGTCGGCATGGGCTGCACGTCCTTCGGCGAGCGCTGGGACAAGAGCGTGAGCGATCTGCTCGTGGAGTCGTCCCAGGCCGCGCTCAACTCCGCCAACGTGCCCATCGACATGGTGGACGCCTTCTGGCTCGGCACGCTCTTCTCGGGGCAGAGCGGGCTCACGCTCTCACGGCCGCTCAAGCTCAACTACAAGCCGGTGAGCCGGCTTGAGAACTACTGCGCCACCGGCTCGGAGGCCTTTCGCAATGCCTGCTACGCCGTCGCCTGCGGCGCCTACGACGTCGCGATGGCCATCGGCGTGGAGAAGCTGAAGGACTCCGGCATCTCCGGCTTGCCCAGCATCGGCGCCCCCGAGGACGGCACGCGCGCCGGCCTCACCGCGCCCGCCACCTTCAGCCTGCTCGCGCCGGCCTACTGCAAGAAGTTCGGTGTGGACGAGGCCGCGTTCAAGGAGGCGATGACCCGCATCGCCTGGAAGAACCACAAGAACGGCGCGCTGAACCCGCGGGCGCAGTTCCGCAAGGAGGTGGCCAAGGACGTGATCGCGTGCTCGCCCCAGGTGGCGGGCGCGCTCGGCATCTTCGACTGCTCGGGCGTGTCCGACGGCTCCGCCGCCGCGGTGATCGTCCGCGCCGAGGACGCCTACAAGTACACGGACAAGCCGCTGTTCGTGAAGGCGCTCTCGTTCATCGCGGGCCCGGCCACCGGCCCCATCGATCCCGACTACGACTACACCACCTTCCCCGAGGTGGTCGCCTCCGCCTCCGACGCCTACGCGCAGGCCGGCGTGAAGGATCCGCGCGCCGAGCTGGCCATGGCGGAAGTGCACGACTGCTTCACGCCCACCGAGCTCGTGCTCATGGAAGATCTCGGCTTCGCCCAGCGCGGCACCGGCTGGAAGGAAGTGCTCAATGGGACGTTCGACCTCGAGGGCGAGCTGGCGGTGAATCCGGACGGCGGGCTCAAGTCCTTCGGCCACCCCATCGGCGCCTCGGGCCTCCGCATGCTGTTCGAGGCGTGGCTGCAGCTCCGGGGCGAGGCGGGCCAGCGGCAGATCGCCAGCGTCGCCCGCGGCCGGAAGCTCGCGCTCACGCACAATCTCGGCGGCGCGCCCGGCGAGTGCGTGTCGTTCGTGTCGGTCGTCGGCTCCGAGCGGAGCTAGCGCCGTGGAGGCGGCCGGCGATGCCTTCGTCCACCCCGAGTACCTGGTGACGACGGAGTGGCTGGCCGCCCACCTCGACGACCGGAACCTCCGCGTCTACGACTGCACCACGTATCTCAAGCCCGACCCGGTCACCACGTTCCGGGCGGAGAGCGGGCGCCCGAAGTGGGCCGAGGGGCATATCCCCGGCTCGGACTACCTCGATCTCCAGGGCGAGCTGTCCGACCTCTCCAGCAAGCTCCGCTTCACCATGCCTTCAGCCGATCAGTTCGCCGCCGCCATGTCACGCCACGGCCTCGGCGAGGGTACCCGCGCCGTGCTCTACAGCGCGGGCAACATCATGTGGGCCACGCGCATCTGGTGGATGCTCCGTGCGTTTGGCTTCGATGGGGCCGCCGTGCTGGACGGCGGCTGGGAGAAGTGGGCGGCGGAGGCGCGGCCCGTCTCGACGGAGCCCGCCACCTATCCGCCCGCGCGCTTCGTGGCCCGGCCCCGGCCGGAGCTGATCGCCACGCGCGAGGAAGTGCGCGCCAAGATCGCGGACCAGGGCGTCTGCACCATCAACGCGCTCTCGGCGGAGCAGCACACCGGCGAAGGCGGCATCAGCTACGGCCGCGCCGGCCGCATCAAGGGCAGCGTGAACGTGGCCTTCGCGCGGCTTCAGTCCGGCAAGCCCAGCACCTTCCGCCCGCCCGCGGAGCTGCGTGAGCTGTTCGCCGAGGTGGGGGCAAACCCCAACAAGAAGATCATCACGTACTGTGGCGGTGGCATCGCCGCTACCACCGACGCCTTCGTGATGACGATGCTGGGCTACCCGCGGGTGGCGGTGTACGACGGCTCGCTGGGCGAGTGGACGGCGGACCCCGCTATGCCGATGGAGACCGGGCGCGAGGGCACGCGGATCGCGGGAGGCTAGGCCATGCGCCTCAAGGGCAAGACCGCACTCATCACCGCCGCCGCCTCGGGCATCGGGCGCGCGGCCGCCGTGCTCTTTGCGCGCGAAGGCGCGGCGGTGGCCGTCGCCGACATCGACAAGGGGCGCATCGGCGACACCGTCAACGAGATCGTCAAGGCGGGCGGCCGCGCCCACGGGATCCCCTGCGACCTCACGCGGGAGGATGACAGCAAGAGGGTCGTCCGCGAGGCGGTGGCCGCCTTCGGCGGACTCGACATCCTCTGGAACAACGTGGGCCATCCCGGCCCGGGGCGCGTCGAGGGCGTGGACCTTGACGACGTCGACCTCGCGCTCTCGCTCAACTTGCGGACTGTCCTCATCACGACCGCGGAGGCGATCCCCGCCCTGCGGCAGCGCGGGGGCGGGAGCATTCTCTTCACCAGCTCCATCGCGGGCATCTACGGCTCGCCCTTCAGCCCGGTATACTCGGCGGCGAAGTTCGGCGTGACCGGGCTCACCAAGTCGCTGTCGATCCGGCTCGCGCCCGACGGGATCCGGGTCAACTGCGTCTGCCCGGCGCCGATCGACACGCCCATGCTCGACATCTTCATGGGCCGGCCCGACGTGGAGTCGAACAAGGCCGAGAACCTCGCCCGCATGAAGCAGGTAATCCCCCTCGGGCGCGTGGGCACGCCGATGGAGGTCGCCCAGGCCGGCCTCTTCCTGGCCTCCGACGACGCGAGTTACATCACCGGCGTCGCGCTCCCCGTGGACGGCGGCTACACCGCGCGCTAGCCGCCGCTTCCGTGGCCGCCGACCCGTCCGCCTTCGATCCCGCCGCGCATCGCTTCGGCGAGCCGCGCTACTTCGAGGACATGAAGGTC
The DNA here is from genome assembly GCA_035764725.1 of Candidatus Methylomirabilota bacterium. Lineage (NCBI taxonomy): Bacteria > Methylomirabilota (SeqCode) > Candidatus Methylomirabilota bacterium. The sequence continues at coordinate 39,506 of DASTYT010000019.1, forward strand.
GGCGAGCAGTTCTACCTCCCCTCGCGCACCCTCACCGACGCCAACTTCGCCGCCTTCCAGGCGGTGTCCGGCGACAATCACCCGATCCACTACGACATCGAGTACTGCCGCCGCCAGGGCCATCCGGGACTCCTCGCCCATGGCTTCCAGGTGCTGGCCCAGACGGCGGCGGGCGCGGGCATCTTCCCGCACGTGATCGGCGAGTCCCTCGTCGGCTTCATCGAGCAGTCTTCGCGCTTCCTCAAGCCCGTCTACTCCGGCGACACTGTCTACCCGATGCTCACGATCACCGCCCTCACCCCCGGCCGCACCACCGGCGTCATCACCGTGCGCTCGACCCTGCACAATCAGCACCGCGAGCTCTGCCTCGAGGGAGAGCAGAAGTACCTCGTGCGCCGGCGCCGGCCGGCGGCCTGACCCGAGGACCCAAGCGGCCATGGACGCCTACCGCGCCGTTGTGGACAAGCGCGACCAGCGCTTCTTTCTCCTCCGCCCCATCCCCGAAGAAGCGCTGCGCCGCGTCCTCCAGGCCGCGCGCATGACCGGCAGCAGCAAGAACAGCGAGCCCAACCGCCTGGTCGTCGTGCGCGAGCGCGCCGGCCTCGAGGCCCTCGCCGCGCTGAGCCCCTACGCCAAGTTCATCGGGCGCTCCGCGGCCACCATCGTCATCGCGCAGACGGAGGAGCATCAGTTCGACGCCGGGCGCTGCGCGCAGAACATGATGGTGGCGGCATGGGCGGAGGGCATCGGCTCGTGCCCCGCCCAACTGCCCGAGGCCGCGGTGGCGCGCCTCCTCCGCACTCCGCCTGGCGTGGTGATCAATAGGGTCATTGCCTTCGGCTACGTGGACCCGGCGCGCGCGGCCGCGCCGCCGTCGGTCGCGCGCCGCCGCAAGCCCCTCACCGAGCTGGTGCACTGGGAGACCTGGTGATGCCGACCGCAAAGCTGGGCGACGTCGAGCTCTACTACGAGGAGACGGGCACCGGCACCCCGCTCGTGTGGAGCCACGAGTTCGGAGGCGACCACCGCTCGTGGGAGCCGCAGGTGCGCTACTTCTCCCGGCGGCACCGTGTCATCACCTACAACCATCGTGGGTATCCGCCCTCCACCGTACCCAGGGGCGCCGCGTCCTATTCGCAGGATCTGCTCGTGGGCGATCTCCACCGCCTGCTCACGCACCTGGGCGGGGCGCCCGTGCACCTCGGCGGCTGCTCCATGGGCGCCAACGTGGCGCGCGACTACGCGCTCGCGCACCCGGAGATGCTGCGGAGCCTCATCATGGTGGGGGCCGGGGCGGGCTCGGTCAACCGCGAGCAGTTCCTGAAGGGTCAGGCGGAGACGGCGGCGGGGCTCGAGCGCGAGGGTCAGGCGCATCGGGTCCGTGGCTTCGAGACCCTCGCCACGCGCGCCAGCTTCAAGGCCAAGGACCCGCGCGGCTTCGCCGAGTTCGCGCGCCAGGCCTCCGAGCACGACGCGCAGGCCTGCGCGCACCTGGCCCGCGAGGTCATGTCCAAGCGCAAGACGGTAGGCGAGCTGGAGGCCCCGTTGCGTGCGCTCCGCGTGCCCACCTTCATCATGGTGGGCGACCAGGACGCGCCCTGCGTGGAGCCCTCGCTGATGATGCGGGCGTTGATCCCGCACGCGGGGCTCGTGGTGTTCCCCGCGTGCGGGCACACGCCGAACATCGAGGAGCCCGGCCTCTTCAACATCCACGTGGCCGAGTTCCTCGCGGCGGTCGAGGGCGGCCGCTGGGCCGGCTGGCGCCGAGCTAGCTAGTGCGTCGCGGAGGATGCACCTGGAATGAGATAAACAGTTACCGGACGCGCCACTATGCGGACTTACGGCGGCGCCATCGTTACGGAGGACGCCATGGCACTCCCAAATATGACTCTGAACCCGCACTGGGACCGGCACCCCCCAAGGCCCGTAGCCCTCAAAAGACGCCGGGCCCAGCATATGCCCGCAACCCAACACCACCTCCTTGAAGCACCGCCCCTAGGGGCAAGTCGCCCCCCAGGGCTCATTCCAAGCCCGCTGCGACAAGCGTGATCTGCGTGGCGGGCAAAATTGCACTCGTGCGAGGCCCGTCCGCAGCGGCGGCGCTCTGGAGCCCGGGGCAGGTCAGGAGCGCGCGGCACCCCGAGGTCCGCTCGAAGACTTAGGGCAGGACGAGCACTGCCAATGTCACAGCGCACCCCGTCGCACTGTCCGGCGATCTTCACGAGCTCGCCGATCATCACTTCCTGCGTGGCCGGGGTGCCGTAGTCGAGCTGGAGCGTGTTGGGCCAGCCCGGAAAATACGCGTCGCGGCGGCCGTGAGCGAAAGTCCGGTCGCCCATCGCCCCCCTCACCCGGGTGAAGTCGTGCCTGGTTCCTTCTCGGCGGCAACACCGTTCACGCGGGTGAGCAGTGAAGCCTTCTCGACCCAGACGTAGGCCTTAGGTCCTATTTCTCCGCGTTGCGCGCCCGGCATAGCGTCCTCGCAAGGAGGAAACGACTATGCGCAATCTCTCGACGGGAATGCTATTGACTGTATTGGCTCTAACCATGGGGGCATGCGCGTCGGGCACGGCGAGCACAGCGCCGCCGAGCGCAGCGCCCGCCAGCAATGTCACGGGCCGCTGGGCGGGTAGCTGGGTCTTCGAGCCCGCGACTGCCGGGAACGGGGAGATCGTCCTGAACATGACACAGGACGGCAGCCAGGTGAAGGGGACCGTGGAGACGGTGTCCGGGCCTCACCGCGGGCGGGCGGGGTTCTTCAATGCCACCATGTCCGGCAACAACCTCACGATCACGGGACCGGACGCCACCGGCACATTGAAGGTGGAGGGGAATCAGATGACCGGCACGCTCAACGGCGTCCTGCCGGCCCGGGTCACGCTCCGCAAGCAGTAGCCGTTACTATACGCGGGCCGGCCCCTAGCCCGGCCGGCGCGCGACCACCCTCTTCGCGAAGCCGGGTCATGAGTGAGTGAGAAACTCCAAGTCCGCGTCAGGCCACCGGCGTCGAAAAGCCCTGCGGCTCCAGGCGGTAGGCCTTCGCGAACTTGCTGGCGAAGACCTGATAGCCGATCACGAAGGTCAGCTCGAGCCGCTCCGCCTTCGTGAAGTGCTCGGCGAGGCGCGCCTCGCCGGCGTCGGTGACCGCGCGATCGTCGCGCACGACCTCCTCCGCGAAGGCCAGCGCCGCGCGCTCACGCGCGCTGAACCAGGGGCTCGTCGCGTACTCCCCGAGCGCATCCAGCTTGGCCTCGGGGATCCCCGCCTTCACGCCCACGGCGTGGCGGATGTCCATTCAGTAGGGCACGCCGTAGACGGTGGCCACGTGGAGCTGGAGCAGCGCGCGGAGCTCGCGGTCCAGCGTGCCGCCGTACTCGATGGCGGTCCAGAGCCCGCCGAGGCCGAGCATCATCGCGGGCCGCTCGGCCATCAGCTTCTGGGGAGTGGGGACCTGGCCGAACAGACGCCGGCCCACCCGGTAGCTCGCCCGAACGAGAACGCCGTCGGTCTTCATGAGGGAGCCCTCCTTACCGGCAGTATGGAACGGCGGAGGGCCCCCTGCCACTCCTTGCTACTTGCCGCTGGGCGGGTCGATCCCGAGGCGCTTGATCAGCTTGTTCTCGCCCCACTTGGCCGGGTCGTCCGAGCCGACTTGCAGCACGAAGTAGCTCGCCTTCTTCCGATCGCCCTTGCCGTCGAGCTCGATGTGGCCGGTGATGCCGTCGAGCTTCACCGTGCGTACGGCCGCGGAGACCGCCTCGCGCGTAGGCGCCTTACCGCCCGCCGCCTTGGCTGCGCTCTCGATGGCCTTGAGCGCCACCACCGTCGCGTCATAGCTCTCCGCCGCGTAGGGCTCGGGGGCCTTGCCGAACTTGGCTTTGTAGTCCTTCACGAAGTCCTTGCCGCGCGGATAGAGGCTGGCCGGCGCGGAGGCCGACGTGTAGTACATGCCGACCACGGCCTTGCCGCCGATCTTGGCGGTATCGGAGGAGTCCATGCCGTCCGGCCCCATGAACGTGGCCTTGATGCCCTTCTCCGCCGCCTGCTTGAAGAGCGGCGCGCCCTGATCGTAGATGCCGCCGAAGTAGAGCATGTCGGGCCGGCGCGCCTTGACGCCGGTGAGGATCGGGTCGAAGTTCGACTTCTCCTCGGTGCCCTCGAACCCCACCACCTCGATGCCGAGCTTCTTGGCGTGGTCGCGGAAGAACTCCGCCACCGCCTGCCCGTAGGTGGTCTTGTCGTGGATGATGAACACCGACTTCACCTTGAGACTCTTGGCATGTTCCGCGCCCACCACGCCCTGCACGTCGTCGCGGCCGCACACCCGGCTCACCGTGGGATAGTTCCGCTCGGTGATGATGGGATTGGTGTTGGCGGGCGAGACCATGGCGAGCTTGGCGTCACGGTAGATCTCGGACGACGGGATCGCCACGCCGGAGTTGAGGTGGCCGATCACCGCGAGGATCTCGGGATCGGTGACGAGGTTCTTCGAGTTGGCCACACCCACATCGGGCTTGGCCTGGTCGTCGAAGGGTACCAGGGCAACCTTGAAGCCCATCCCTTCGAGGGCCTTGGACTGCTGCTCGATGGCGAGCTGAGTGCCCAGCTTGATGCCCTCGCCCAGCGATGACTGACCGCCGGACAGCGGGCTCTGGCTGGCGATCTTGATCGTGCCCTTGCCCTGGGCGGCCACGGGACCGGCGGCCAGCGCGAGGACCAGGAGCGGCAGCGCTCCGAGGAGCATGCGGCGGAGTTTAGGCATGCGGCGTCTCCTTTTGATGTTTTCTCTGACACTACCAAAACGGCTTTTAATGGTTAGCGGCCCAAGGATGCCCCGCTCGTGGTAAGTAGTCAAGCGCCCATGCCAGCCAGGACGGCGGCCGCCGACCCCGTGGTCTTCCACTTCGCCAGCGGCTGCCTCTGCCTCGATTTCGCCAACACGAAGAGCTGGCGGCCGAGCGCGGCGCCCCACGAGCGCCTGCACCACTTCGACGACCTGATCCGCTGGGGGGAAAAGGCTCACCTCGTCGGCCCCGCCCAGGCCGCCCGCCTCCGGGCCAGCGGGCGCCGGGGCGGCGCGGGGGCCGCCCTGCTCCGCGAGGCCCGGAGCCTCCGCGAGACCCTCTACCGCACGTTCTCGGCGGTGGCGGACGGCGCCCATGCCGACGGCGCCGACGCGGCCCGCCTCTATGCGGGCTGCGCCGGCCTCCTGCGGGGGACCCGGGTGCGGGCGCGCGGAGGCGCCCTGACCGCCGATGTGCCAGCCGCACGGCGGCCCTCGGCGAGCGTCGAGCGACTGATGTTCTGGCCGGTGATCTGGTCGGCGATGCGGCTCTTCGCCGCACCCGAGCTGGCCCACGTGCGGAAGTGCGCCGCGCCCGACTGCGGCTGGCTCTTCGTCGACGCCACCCGGAACCGCAGCCGCCGCTGGTGCGCGATGCAGGTGTGCGGCAATCGTGACAAGGTCCGGCGCTACCGCCGCCGGACGGGACGCTGATCAAGGGAGACCGGCATGACATCACGACGCAAGCTCCTCCTCGGCCTGCTCTTCGCCGGCGCCGCCCTCGCGGGCGCCCCAGCGCGCGCCGCCGCCAAGACGACGATCACCGTCCATCGCTCGCCCACCTGAGGCTGCTGCACCGCGTGGGTGGTCCACCTGCGCGAGCACGGCTTTGCGGTGACCGAGCGGCCCGAGGACGACCTCGCCCCGGTGAAGCGCCGTCTCGGGGTGCCGACGGCGCTCGAGTCCTGTCACACCGCGCTCGTCGAGGGCTACGTGATCGAGGGCCACGTGGCCGCCGACCTGATCGACCGCCTCCTGCGCGAGCGGCCGAAGATCGCCGGCCTCGCCGTGCCCGGCATGCCGGTGGGCTCGCCCGGCATGGAAACGCCCGGCGTCAAACCCGAGCGGTATCAGGTCTTCGCGTTCGACCGCGGGGGACGCACGACCGTCTTCGCCACGCGCTGAGGCGTGAGCGAGGGGCGGCCGCGCTCGGGCCGCCGGTCCGGCTGCCTAGTACCCTTCGCCCTCCGCGGCGGCAACCGCCTTGCCGCGATGCAGCCAGATCACGACACCCAGATAGATCAACGCGAGCGGCGCTCCGACGAGGAACCAGCGCAGCGCGATCCTGAGCCCCGCCTCGTCGCCGCCGCCCGTGTAGGCGGTGAGGGACAGCGCGTCGCCTCCGGTCGCGCGCAGCATCACCGGGAAGTACGAGGCGGCGCTGGCCCCGATGATGCCGAGCAGGAACGCGCACGAGCCGAGGAAGGCTCCGAAGTCGCCGCCCCGCGCGAGGCGGACGAAGACGGCCACGATGCCGGCAATCGCGAAGAGCGCGGCGGCGATGGCGAGCCAGCGGCGGCCCATGCCCGGAAACAGCGAGGAATTCACCACGTGACTCGCCGCGGTCACCACGGGCCAGAGCACCGCCACCGCGATCCAGAGTCGCCGCGCCGCCCGGCGGCTGCGGTCGTGCACCGGCCCGTCGGTCTTCCAGGCGAGGAACGTCGCGCCATGGGCCCCGAGGGCCAGCAGAGCGAACACCCCGGTCAGGACCGTGTACCAGTCGAGGATCCCCACGGGGTCGCGCGCGCTCCAGTCGGTGAAGAGCGGCAGCGCGAACCACCCGTCGCGATCCAGGGAGACACCGCGCATGAGATTGCCGAACGCGGCGCCGAAGAACACCGCGAGCAGGGTGCTGGCCGCCGCGAAGACGAAGTCCCAGGCGGCGCGCCACAGGGGCTCGACCACGTGACTCCGGAATTCGATGGCGATGCCGCGCCCGAGCAGGCACCAGAGCAGGAGGAAGATCGCGAAGTAGAAGCCCGAGATGCCGGAGGCGAGCACCCGTGGGAACGCCACGAACAGCGCGCCGCCCGCCGCGAGCAGCCACACCTCATTGCCGTCCCAGTACGGGCCGATGGCCGCCAGCACTTGACGCCGCTCGGGGTCGCTCCGCGCCACGAAGGGCGAGACGATGCCCGCCCCCAGGTCGAAGCCGTCGAGCGCCACGTAGATCGCAAACATCAGCGCAGCGATGACGTACCAGGTCTCAAGCATGCACGGGCTCCACGTGGCCGCGCCCGGCCGGTGACAGCGGCGCCGGGCCATGGGCGATCTCGCGCCCGATCAGGAACAGGAACAGGATGCCGAGGGCGAGATAGAGGCCGCAGAAGCCGATCAGGGTGAAGAGCACGGTCCCCGCATGGACGGTGGGGCTCGCGCCCTGCGCGGTGCGGAAGACGCCGAAGATGAGCCAGGGCTGACGGCCGAGCTCGGCGGTCATCCACCCGACGGTGTTGGCGATGTAGGGGAGCGGGAAGGCGAGCATGAGGATCCACAGCATGGGGCGGCTCCGCTCGAGGCGCCCCGCCCACCAGAGCAGGACGGCGACGAAGGCGATCGCGGTGAGAATGGTGCCCAGGCCCGCCATGATGTGGAACGAGTAGTAGAGCAGCTCGATGTTGTCGGGCCAGTCGTCACGCGGGAAGGCGTCCAGGCCCTGGACCGGGGCCTGGAAGGTGCCGAAGGCGAGGAACGAGAGCACCCAGGGAATCACGACGGGATTGTCCAGCCGGCGCGCGGACACGTTCGGCTGGCCGATGACGTTGAGCCCCGCGTGCGCGCCACTCTCGAAACGCCCCTCCATGGCGGCGAGCGCCACTGGCTGATGGCGCGCCACCAGCTTGGCCTGCCGGTCGCCGGTCACCGTCACGAGCACGCTGGCCACGAGCGCGGCCGTCACGCCGAGGCGAAGGAAGAGACCGGCGGTGGGCAGATGGCGTCGGGTCAGCGTGTAGTAGGCGCCGACGGCGGCCATCACGAACGCGCCGGTCACGACGGCGGCGACCATGTTGTGGGCGTACTGCACGATCGCCCACGGGCTCAGCACGAACGCCCAGAAGTCCACGAGGCGCAGCGTCCCGTCGGCGGCCACCGCGTGGCCCACCGGGTACTGCATGAAGGCATTGGTCGCGATGATGAAGTAGCCCGAGAGCCAGCTCCCGAGAAAGAGCGCGACCGCGGCGAGGAAGTGGCCGATCTTCGAGAGCCGCCGCTCGCCCCAGACCAGGAGGAAGAGGAAGCTCGACTCGAGAAAGAACGCGAAGAGCCCCTCCATCGCTAGAGTCTGGCCGATCACGCTGCCCGCGTGGCGGCTGAACTTCGCCCAGTTCGTGCCGAACTGGAACTCCATGGGGATGCCGGTGACGACGCCGACCGCGAAGTTGATCCCGAAGATGCGGATCCAGAAGCGCGCCGCGTCGTTCCAGCGCTCGCCGCCTTGGCGGAGGCCCAGCGCCTTCATGATCACGATGAGAAGGGCCAGCCCCATGGTGAGCTGCGGGAAGAGATAGTGGTAGACGATGGTGAACGCGAACTGCAGGCGATGAAAGACGAGCGCGTCATCCATCCCGTCACCCTCCCCCGGGGGGATCGTATCAGACCTTGGTCCACTCCCCTCGACATGCCAGGTGGCAGGTAATAGCATCGGGATACCCAACCTCTCGACGCGAGGTGAGCCATGACCGCTGAGCTGGATCGCTTGGAGCAAGCCCGAACCCGAAACGTGCCGTGGCGCAAGTGGGGGCCGTATCTCTCCGAGCGGCAGTGGGGCACGGTGCGCGAGGACTACAGCGACTCCGGAGACGCGTGGAACTACTTCAGCCACGACCAGGCGCGGTCGCGCGCGTATCGGTGGGGCGAGGACGGCCTCGCCGGCATCTCCGACGATCAGCAGACCCTGTGCTTCGCCCTGGCCCTCTGGAACGGCAGGGACCCGATCCTCAAGGAGCGGCTGTTCGGGCTGACCAACAGCGAGGGGAATCACGGCGAGGACGTCAAGGAGTACTACTTCTACCTTGACTCCACCCCGACCCACTCGTACATGAAGTATCTCTACAAGTACCCGCAGGCCGCGTATCCCTACTCGGATCTCGTCGAGACGAACCGGACACGCGGCCGGCTCGCCATGGAGTACGAGCTGCTCGACACCGGCGTGTTCAATCAGGACCGGTACTTCGACATCTTCGTCGAGTACGCCAAGGCCTCGCCCGACGACATCCTCGTCCAGATCACCGTGGAAAACCGCGGGCCGGAGGCGGCGGCGCTGCACGTCCTGCCGACGCTGTGGTTCCGCAACACATGGTCCTGGGGCCGAGACGCGACACGGCCCCTGCTCCGGCAGGACGCCCCTGGGGCGATCGGCGCCACCCACGCCACCCTCGGCGCTCGGCGCCTCTCCTGCGACGGCGCGCCGCCGCTGCTCTTCACCGAAAACGAGACGAACACGGAGCGGCTCTTCAACGCGCCCAACCGCACGCCGTTCGTCAAGGACGGCATCGACACCTGCATCGTTCACGGCCGGCTGGAGGCGGTGAATCCCCAGCAGGAGGGCACCAAAGCGGCCGCCCACTACCAGATCACGGTGGGGGGCGGACAGTCGCGGACACTGCGTCTTCGCCTGCACGATGCCTCCGTGGCTACTCCCTTCGCGGACTTCGATGCCGTGATGCGCGCGCGCCGCGAGGAGGCGGACGCCTTCTACGCCACCGTCATCCCGAAGACGCTGGATGCCGACGCCGCCAACGTGATGCGTCAGGCCCTGGCCGGCATGCTCTGGTCGAAGCAGTTCTACTACTACGACGTCGACCGCTGGCTCGAGGAGCGCGGGGCCGACCCCTTCAAGCCACACCGGCGTGCCGCCCCACGAAACGAGCACTGGCATCACGTGTACAACGCCGACATCATCTCGATGCCGGACAAGTGGGAATACCCCTGGTATGCGGCGTGGGACCTGGCCTTCCACGTGCTCGCCCTCACCTTGGTGGACGAGGACTTCGGCAAGCATCAGCTCGACCTGATGCTGCAGGAGCCCTACCTCCATCCCAGCGGGCAGATCCCTGCCTACGAGTGGAACTTCGGCGATGTCAACCCTCCCGTGCATGCCTGGTCCACCATCTTCACGTACACCCTCGAGCGCGTGCGGCGTGGCCAGGGGGATCTCGAGTGGCTCGAGCGCGCCTTCCAAAAGCTGGCGCTGAACTTCACCTGGTGGGTGAATCGCAAGGACCGCGCCGGCAACAATGCCTTCGAGGGCGGGTTCCTGGGCCTGGACAATATTGGGGTATTCGACCGCAGCGCGCCGCTCCCCACCGGAGGCTATCTCGAGCAGGCCGACGGCACCGCGTGGATGGCGCTCTTCTGCCAGAACATGGTCGAGATCGCGGCCGAGCTGACGATGCACCGGCCCGTCTATGCGGACATGGCCCTCAAGTTCGTCGAGCATTTCCTCTGGATCGGGGTCGCCCTGATGCGCGCCGGCGAAGGGGTGGGGATGTGGGACGAGGAGGACGGGTTCTTCTACGACGTGCTCCGGCTGCCCGACGGCCGGGCCGAGCGGCTGAAAGTGCGCTCCATGGTGGGGCTGCTCCCCATGTGCGCCGTCACCGTCTTCGACGGGCGGGTGCTTGAGCAATTTCCGGAGATGCGCGAGCGCCTCGGCCGATTCCTCGAAGGGCGCCAGGAGCTACGGGGCTTCATCCACGATCCGGTCAAGCTCGGACACAAGGGCCGGCGGCTCGCCGCGGTGCTGAACGAGGCCCGCCTCCGCCGGATTCTGGCCACGATGCTCGACGAGAAGGAGTTCTTGAGCCCCTACGGCATCCGGGCGGTGTCCCGGCACCACCAGGACCACCCGTACGTCTTCCACGTGAGCGGCCAGGAGTACCGCGTGTCGTATCTGCCCGCGGAGTCCGACAGCGGCATGTTCGGCGGCAACTCCAACTGGCGTGGGCCCATCTGGATGCCCGTGAACGCGCTGATCATCCGGGCCCTGCTCCAGTACTACATGTACTACGGCGACGAGTTCACCATCGAGTGCCCCACCGGCAGCGGCCGGCGAATGACGCTCTATCAGGTCGCCGAGGAGATCGCGCGCCGGCTCAGCAGCATCTTCCTGCGGGACAAGGACGGGCGGCGACCGGTGTACGGAGGTGCGAAGAAGTTCCAGGAGGACCCCCACTGGCGGGACTATCTGCAGTTCTACGAGTACTTCCACGGGGACAACGGGGCCGGCCTGGGCGCGAGCCACCAGACCGGCTGGACCGGCGTCGTCGCGAGAGGCATGCATCTCTTCGCCACGAGCTCGGCCGAAGAATTCCTCGAGTTCGGCAAGGCCGCGGGGGCCATGGAGCTGGATCCGCTGAAGGCTGCCGCCCTCGCCGAAGCGGCGCGCAACCGAGGACGCTGACGTGGGCGAGCCGCTCTACCCTTCGCTCTATCAGGTCAACACGCGCGTCTGGCTCACCGAGCGGGCGCGCGTGCTGGGGCGTGCGGCCACGCTCGACGACATCCCGGACGCCGAGCTGGACCGCGTGGCTGCGATGGGATTCGACTGGGTGTGGCTGCTCAGCGTGTGGCAAACGGGAGAGGCGGGCCGCCGAATCTCGCGCGCCAATCCCGAGTGGCGCCGGGAGTTCGAGGAGACGCTCCCCGATCTTCGGGAGGAGGACATCGGGGGGTCGGGATTTGCGATCACGGGCTACACGGTGGCCGCGGCGCTGGGGGGCGACGCGGCGCTGGCGCGGGTACGCAAGCGCCTGCGCGAGCGAGGCCTCCGGCTGATGCTCGACTTCGTCCCCAATCACACGGGTCTCGACCACCCCTGGGTGGACGACCACCCCGAATACTACGTGCCCGGCTCCGAGACCGAACGCGCGCGGGCGCCGCAGAACTATGTCTGGGTCAAGGGAAAGTACGGCGAGCGCGTGCTGGCCCACGGCCGCGATCCGTATTTTTCCGGGTGGCCGGACACGTTACAGCTTGACTACAGCAGTCCCGCTACCCAGGCGGCGATGGCCGGCGAGCTGTCGAGGATCTGCCAGCAGTGCGACGGCGTGCGCTGCGACATGGCCATGCTCGTCCTGCCCGACGTCTTCGAGCGGACCTGGGGCCGTCGGGCGCTGTCCTTCTGGCCCGAGGTGACGAGGCGGGTGCGCGACCGGGCGCCCGGCTTCCGCTTCATGGCCGAGGTCTACTGGGACCTCGAGTGGACGATGCTCCAGCAGGGCTTCGACTACGCCTACGACAAGCGGCTCTACGACCGCCTCCGCGAGGGCCACGCGCGCCCCGTGCGCGAGCATCTCCATGCCGGGCTCGACTACCAGGCGAAGCTGGCTCGCTTCCTGGAGAATCACGACGAGCCCCGCGCCGCCGCGACGTTCCCGCCCGCGATGCACGAGGCCGCCGCCGTCGTCACGTTCCTGTCCCCGGGGCTGCGGTTCCTCCATCAGGGGCAGATCGAGGGCCGGGCGAAGCGGATCTCCCCGCACCTGGTTCGGGGCCCGCGCGAGCTCCTGGACGACGCCCGGCAGAAATTCTACCTGCGGCTGCTGACGGTGCTCGCACAGCCTACCGTGCGTGACGGCGAGTGGCGCCTGCTCGAATGCGCACCGGCATGGGACGGAAACTGGACCTGGGACGGCTTCATCGTCTGGTCCTGGGAGGGGCCGGGCGGCCAGCGGCGCCTCGTCGCCGTCAACTACTCGGGCAATCAGGCCCAGTGCTATGTCCTCCTGCCGTACCCAGACCTGGCCGGCCGCTCCGTCCGGCTCCAGGATCTGCTGAGCGCTGCCCGCTACGATCGCGATGGGCACGAGCTCGCCTCACGCGGTCTCTATCTCGACCTGCCCGCCTGGGGCTATCACGCCTTCGAGGTCACGTCACGATGACGACCGCGGATGCCTCGGCCCGCCCGGACCCCTACGACTTCTCCGTGGTCCTGGGCGGGCCGCTCTATCAGCTCGTCCGCCGGGCGCACCTTTCCGGCGACGCGCTCGAGTTGGTCCGCCGCCGCATCATCGTCACCGCGATGCTCGTGTGGCTCCCGCCGTTCGTCCTGGCGGCGCTGGCCGGGCGCGCGTGGGGTAGCGCGGTCCGCGTGCCGTTCCTCATGGACGTCGAGGTCCACACGCGACTGCTGCTCGCCCTGCCCCTCCTCATCGTCGCCGAGCTCGTGGTGCATCAGCGCATGCGCCCGCTGGTTTGGCAATTCCTCGAGCGCGACCTGATCGCCGCCGAATCCCGGGCGAAGTTCGACGCCGCGGTCGCCTCCGCCCTGCGCATCCGGAACTCCGTGCTGACGGAGCTGGTGCTCATCGCGTTCATCTATGTCGGCGTCGTCTTCCTCTGGCCTCACTACGGCATCCTTCACTCGGCGACCTGGTATTCGCTCCCGACCGACGGCGGTTACCGCCTCACTCCGGCCGGGTGGTGGCTCGCGTACGTGAGCATCCCTGTGTTCCAGTTCATGCTGCTCCGCTGGTATTTCCGGATCTTCATCTGGATCCGCTTTCTCGGGCAGGTTGCGCGGTGCCGGCTGCGGCTCGTGCCCACGCACCCCGACCGCTCGGGCGGCCTGGGCTTCTTGGCCAACACGGCCGTCGCCTTCGCCCCGCTCCTCGCCGCTCACGGGGCGCTGCTCGCCGGCTTCATCGCCAACCGCATCTTCTTCCAGGGCGCGACATTGCCCGACTTCAAGCTCGAGCTGGTGGCGGTCGTCGGCTTTCTCCTCCTCATCGTGGTGGGGCCCCTTCTCCTCTTCACGCCCCAGCTGGCGACGGCCCGGCGTATCGGCCTGCGCGAGTACGGCACGCTGGCCCGGCGCTACGTGCAGGAGTTCGACGACAAGTGGCTCCGTGGGCGGGCGCCGGCGGGCGAGCCCCTGATCGGCAGCGCGGACATCCAGTCCCTGGCGGATCTCGCCAATAGCTTCGAGGTCGTGCGCGGCATGAGCCCGGTGCCGTTCACCAGGAACACGGTGGTCCAGCTCGCGGTGATTACCCTCCTTCCCGTGGCCCCGCTGCTCCTCACGATGATCTCGCTGGAGGAGCTGCTCGGGCGTCTGCTGCAAGTGGTCCTCTAGCCCGGCCGAACGACGCGACCGCGGCGCGCGCCGCCGCCCGGGAATCCTCCGTGGGACCTTTGTCCTATAGCGGCACCCGAGGGCCGCGACTACGATTCGTCAGTCGCGAGGGCGGGATCGGGACTCGGGCGCCCCACTAGGGCTGTCGCGCCTCGACACGCTGGAACGAAAAGTCCGAAGGATCAATGATTTGGCGCTGGCATGGTTCATGAGTGAAGCCCGGGAGGCCAAAATTGAGACAACGAGCCGTCTTGACGTTCGGACTCTCGTTCCTCGTCACCACCACCGTCTGGTCTTCCGCGTGCGCCGAGGATGCGCCGCCGCCCCCTCTGTTCCCTCCGGACGAACCTCCGATCGAACGGCTCTTCGATCCGCTGCAGAAGAAGCTCCAGGCAAGCCCGCTCCCCACGTTCCTGAAAGACAGCGACCTCAAGGTGCATTTCCGCACCTACTACTTCAACCGCAACAAGACCGACGACTCGAAGAACGAGGCGCTCGCGACCGGAGGCTGGATCTCGTTTCAGTCGGGCTGGCTGGCCGACACCTTCGCGATGGGAGCCACCCTTTACGGCTCGGCCAAGCTCTACGGGCCGGAGGATCGGGACGGCACGCTTCTGCTCAAGCCGAGCCAGGAGAGCTACTACGTGCCCGGCGAGGCCTGGGGCGCGCTGAAATACCAGGACTACGTGATCCTCAAGGGCTATCGCCAGCAGGTGGACCAGGGCTATATCAATCCCGCGGACAACCGCATGACGCCCAACACCTTCCAGGGCGTCACGGTGGGCGGCAAGGTCGGCTGGGTCCAGTACCTCGGCGGCTATCTCTTCAAGATCAAGCCGAGGAACGCGGATGAATTCATTAGCATGTCCGAGCAGGCCGGCGCGAGGGACAGCGACGAAGGGGTCGCGTTCGGAGGCGTGCGCCTTACCCCCCTGCCGGGGCTCCGCTTCGACCTCCACAACGACTACGGCGTCAACACGTTCAACACCATCTACACGGAGGCGGTCTACGAGATCCCGCTCGACGCCATGAAGGTTCGGCTCGGGGCGCAGTTCACCGACCAGCGGGCCGTCGGCGACGCCCTGCTCGCGCCCACGACCGACGGTCGCCACTGGAGCACGCAGCACGGCGGCGGGCGTGCACAGTTCATCATCGGCGACCTTACCCTGACCGGGGCGTTCTCCTTCACGGCCAAGGGCAACAACATCCAGACCCCCTGGGGCTCCTTCCCGGGCTATCTCTCGATGATCGATCAGGACTTCAACCGGGCTGGCGAGAAGGCGTTCCTCATCGGCGCCGCCTACGACTTCTCGAACATCATCACCAAGGGCTTGAGCGCGAACATGAACCTCGTCTGGGGTAAGGACGCCATCAATCCCACCACGGGGAGAGACGCCCCGGATCAGGGCGAGTATGACCTCACCGTGGACTATCGCCCGCCCTTCAAGTGGCCGGCGTTTCTCCAGGGCGTGTGGTTCCGGGCGCGCGGAGCGATCAACACGCAGCAAGACGCGAGGGCGACGGGCTATCAGTTCCGACTGATCATCAACTGGGAGCGAGATCTGATCTGAATCACCCGCGTATCGGGTGTGGAGGGCAGTGGCATGGCCAAGACGGAGACTGAAGGCAAGGTTCAGGACTTCCAGGAGTTCTTCTCCGCGGCGGAAGCACGGCTCGACCGTTGGCGCGAGCTGAGCGCGGTCGGGCGCGCGTGGGAGGCGTCGGTCTCGCGCGGTCAGCCCGCCGACTCCGCGCACGGTGATGCCTCGCGCGTGCTCGCCGAACTCTCCGCGCTCGAGGACTACTGGGCGTATCCGGGCCCGCGCCTCATGGCGACGATGGCGGAAGCGCTCAAAGAGCGGAACGCCGCGGTGTTCGCCCGGCTGGCGGGCAAGATCTCGACCGCCCTCGTCACCGGCACCTACCGCCACGACACCAAGGCCTGGGATCCACTGGAGGAGGCCGACGCGCGGGTCGCCGACGTGCTGCCGCCCGATACCCAGCCCGGCGAGACGCACAAGCCCTACTTCGAGGTCCTGATCGTCACTCCGAATGATCCCAGCCGCTGGGAGCGCTCGCGCGCCGATCTGCGCCGGCTGCGGCGGCCCGAGGACTCCTTCGTCTACGAGGTGGTCCAGGTGGGCAGCTTCGAGGACGCCGCTATCGGCGCGATCTTCAACACCAACGTGCAGGCCGTCGTGATCTTCGACGGCTTCCAGTTCGCCTCCCGCCACGACATGCCGGCCATGCGAGACTTCCTCACCCGCAACCTCCGCGTCGATCCCTCGAGCATCGAGCCCGGCGCCCTCGCGACCGCCCTCGCCCAGCGGATCAAGGGCTACCGCCCCGAGCTGGACATCTACCTCCTCACCGACCGGGCCGTCGAGCATCTCGCGGGCAGCCCGGAGGTCGCGCCCATCCGGCGCATGTTCCACCAGGTCGAAGAGCTGATGGAGATCCATCTCTCCATCCTCGATGGGGTCAGCGACCGCTACGAGACGCCGTACTTCTCGAACCTGAAGAAATACGCCCAGCGGCCCATCGGAACGTTCCACGCCCTGCCCATCGCGCGCGGGAAGTCCGTGTTCCGCTCGAACTGGATCCGCGACATGGGCCAGTTCTACGGGACGAATCTGTTCCTGGCCGAATCCTCCGCGACCACCGGCGGCCTCGACAGCCTGCTCGAACCCACCGGCAACATCAAGAAGGCGCAGGATCTCGCGGCGCGGGCCTTCGGGGCCAAGCGGGCCTATCTCGCGACCAACGGCACGTCGACCTCAAACAAGATCGTGGTCCAGGCCGTCTGCCGACCCGGTGACATCGTCATCGTCGACCGCAATTGCCACAAATCGCACCACTACGGCTTCGTGCTCGCGGGCGCCCAGCCGTACTACGTGGAGGCCTATCCACTCACCCAGTACTCGATGTACGGCGCGGTGCCGCTCAAGACCATCAAGGCCGCCCTTCTCGCCTGCAAGGCCGAGGGCACGCTCTCGCGGGTCCGGGCAGTGGATCTCACCAACTGCACGTTCGACGGCCACATGTACAACCCCGTGCGCGTGATGGAGGAGTGCCTTGCCATCAAGCCGGATCTCGTCTTCCTCTGGGACGAGGCCTGGTTCGGCTTCGCGCGCTTCAACCCGCTTCACCGCCGGCGCACCGCCATGGGCGCCGCGGCCATTCTCACCGCGCGGTACCGCGATCCCGCCTACCGCGAGCGCTACAAGGCGTTCGCCGCGAAGCATGGCAAGCTCGATCCCAACGATCGGTCGCTGCTCGACACGCACCTGCTCCCCGATCCGGACAAGGTGCGCATTCGCGTCTACCAGACGAACTCCACCCACAAGTCGATGTCGGCGCTCCGGCAGGGCTCGATGATCCTGGTGTGGGACGAGGACTTCCACCACGTGGAGGGTCCGTTCCAGGAGGCGTTCCTCACGCACACCTCCACCTCGCCGAACCTCCAGATCATCGCCTCCCTCGACGTGGCGCGGCGCCAGATGGAGCTGGAAGGGTACGAGCTCACCATGAAGATGACCGAGCTCGCCCTGCGTCTCCGCCGGGAGATCAACACGCATCCCCTCATCTCGAAGTACTTCCACGTGGCGACGCCGGAGGAGATGGTGCCGGCGGAGTTCCGCGCGTCCGGCATCCGGGACTACGGCCCGCCCACTTCCTCCTGGCGGCAGGCCATAGAGGCCTGGGACGGCGATGAGTTCGCCCTGGACCCCACGCGCCTCACGATCATCTGCGGCTCGGGCGGCTTCGACGGGACCCAGTTCAAGGGGCTGCTCGCCGAGCGGTTCGACATCCAGATCAACAAGACCTCGCGCAACAGCATCCTGGTCCAGACCAACATCAACAATACCCGGAGCGACGCCGCCCTCATCATCAAGGTGCTGGCAGATCTCTCGCGCGAGATTGAGCAGCGCCTCGCCCAGGGCGGCCCGCCGGAGCAGGCCGCCTTCGCGGCCCGCGTGAAGTCGCTCATGACCGACGTGCCTGACCTGCCGAACTTCAGCCGCTTCCAGGACACCTTCCGCGACAACCCCAAGGGGGCGAGCAACGAGGGCCACGTGCGCCCCGCGTTCTTCATGGCCTACGACGAGGCCAACTGCGAGTTCGTGAAGCTCGCCAGCCCGGACATCGACAAGCGGCTGAAGAGCGGGCCCGAGATGGTGTCCGCGAACTTCGTGATTCCCTACCCGCCGGGCTTCCCCATCATGGTGCCCGGCCAGGTGATCACCGAGGAAACCATCACGTTCATGCGCAAGCTCGACGTAAAGGAGATCCACGGGTACAACGCCTCGCAGGGTCTCAAGCTCCTCAAGCCGGACGCCCTCGCCGCGCGCAAGAAGAACGGAGGCAACCATGCTTGAGTGGCTCGCCGCGACATTCCGTCAGTATCCGGAGATCGCGATCTTCCTCGCCCTCGGCCTCGGGTACTACTTCGGCAAGTTCACGTTCAAAGGCATCGGGCTCGGCTCGGTGACCGCCACCCTGCTCGCCGGCGTGATCATCGGCCAGCTCGGGATCACCATCAACCAGCCTCTCAAGGCCTTCGCGTTCCTCATGTTCCTGTTCGCGGTGGGCTACGGCGTGGGGCCGCAGTTCGTGCGCGGCGTCGCCAAGGACGGGCTGCCGCAGGCGTTCTTCTCCGTGGTCCAGTGCCTCTTCAGTCTCCTCGTTCCCGTGGCGATCGCCAAGATGGCGGGCTATGACCTCGGTTACGCGGCGGGGCTCTACTCCGGATCGCAGACGATCTCGGCGGCCATGGGGCTGTCGACCGATGCTATCAATCGGCTCGGCCTGCCCCCCGAGCAGGCCAAGGCGCTGCTCGACTCGATGCCCATCGCCTACGCCGTGACCTACATGTTCGGGACGGTGGGCTCGGCGATCGTGATCGCCCTCGTCTGCCCGGCGCTCGTTCGCATGGATCTCGTCGCGGCGTGCAAGGAGTACGAGAAGATGCAGGGCGGCACCGCCGCCATGGGCGGCGCTGGCTCGGCATGGCACAAGTGGGAGCTGCGCGCCTTCCGGGTTCGGCCGGGCGGGAAGGCGGTCGGACTCAGGGCGGTCGAGGCGGAGGCGATGGTCCCGGACGCCCGGGTCTTCGTCGAGCGCATCCGCCGGGCGAACGGCACCATCGAGGACGCCGCGGCCGACACGGTGATCCGCGAGGGCGACATCGTGGCGATCGCCGGCGCCCGCGAGGTGCTCGTGAAGGTGATCGGGGAGGCCGCGCAGGAAGTCGACGACCCCGAGCTGCTCAACGTGCCCGTGGAGGGCGTTGACGTCTACGTGACCAGCAAGGAGGTCGACGGCAAGAGCCTCGCCGAGCTGGCCAAGCTTCCCATGGCGCGCAGCGTGTTCCTCCAGAGGATCGCGCGGGGCGCCGTCGCAACCTCGATCCCGATCCTGCCCAACACCAAGATCAATCGCGGCGACATCCTCACCCTCGTCGGCCGCACTCAGGACACTGCGGCCGCGGCCAAGGTCCTGGGCGTGCCCGATCGCCCCTCCGACGTGGCCGACGTCGCGTTCATCGGCGCCGCCATCACTGTCGGCGCGCTGATCGGCGCGCTGGTCCTGAAGGTCGCGGGGGTACCGCTGACGCTGTCCACCGCGGGCGGCGCGCTCATCGCGGGGCTCGTGTTCGGCTGGCTCCGCTCGACCCGGCCGTTCTTCGGGCGGATTCCGTCATCCACGGTCTGGTTCATGAACTCCGTCGGCCTCAACATCTTCATCGCCATCGTCGGTATCTCGGCCGGCCCCGGCTTCGTCAACGGCCTCAAGACCCAGGGCATCGGCCTGTTCCTCTGGGGAGCGGTGGCGACCACCGTGCCGCTGATCCTCGGGCTCTTCATCGGCAAGTACATCTTCCGGTTCCACGACGCGATCCTGCTGGGGATCCTCTCCGGCGCGCGGACGACGACGGCGTCCCTGGGCCTGGTTTGCGACCGGGCCCAGAGCCAGATCCCCGCGCTCGGCTACACCGTGACCTATGCCGTCGGCAACACGCTCCTCACGATCTGGGGCATGGTGCTGATCATCCTCTTATCGTGACATCGAAGGCCGCTAGGAGACAGCCATGAGCATCGACCTCACCCAGTTCGACAAGATGGGCCCGTTCGAGATCAAGGACGAGCTCATCAAGCTCGCCAAGAAGACGTCGAAGACCACGCAGTCGGCGTTCCTCAACGCCGGCCGCGGCAACCCGAACTGGATCGCGACCGAGCCGCGGGAGGGCTTCTTCCTCCTCGGTCAGTTCGCCCTCACCGAGAGCCGGCGCGTGATGGAACATCCCGCCGGCATCGCCGGCATGCCGGCCGCCAAGGGCATCGCCGGGCGCATGGAGGGGTGGCTCGCCAAGCATGCCGACGCCCCCGGCGCCGCCTTCCTCGGCAAGATGGTGGCGTTCGCGGTCAAAACGTTCAAGTTCGAGGCGGACGCCTTCGTCCACGAGCTCGTGGATTCCATCATCGGCGACAACTACCCCGTGCCCGACCGCATGCTCGTCCACAACGAGCGCATCGTGCACGAGTACCTCATGTGGGCGATGTGCGGGAATCCGCGGCCCGCCGGCAAGTTCGACCTCTACGCGGTCGAGGGCGGCACCGCGGCGATGTGCTATCTCTTCAAGTCGCTCAAGGCCAATCGCCTCCTCATGCCAGGCGACACCATCGCGCTGGGCACGCCCATCTTCACGCCGTACATCGAGATGACCCACCTCGAGGACTACGGGCTCAAGGTGGTCAACGTCGCGTCGCCGCAGGAGAACCGCTTCCAGCCGACCGACGCCGAGCTCAAGAAGCTCGAGGATCCGCACGTCAAGGCCTTCTTCCTCGTCAACCCCGGCAATCCCACCGGGGTGGCGCTCAGCAAGGAGTCGATCGGCAAGATCGCGAAACTCGTCAAGACGAAGCGCCCCGACCTCATGCTCCTGACCGATGACGTCTACGGGACCTTTGTCCCGGGCTTCCGCTCGCTCCTCGGCGAGCTGCCGCACAACACGCTGGGCGTCTACTCCTACTCGAAGTACTTCGGCTGCACGGGCTGGCGGCTGGGCGTCATCGCGCTCCACGAGGACAACATCTACGACAAGATGATCGCCAAGCACACCGGCGAGACCCTGAAGGCACTCGACAAGCGCTACGGCGCGCTCACCCTCGAGCCGCGGAAGATCAAGTTCATCGACCGCATCGTCGCGGATAGCCGTGACGTCGCCCTCAACCACACCGCCGGGCTCTCGCTGCCCCAGCAAGTGATGATGACCATGTTCTCCCTGGCCGAGCTGATGGATGTGGAGAAGCGCTATCAGAAGGCCTGCATGGAGATCGTGCACCGGCGGTTCCAGGCCATCCTCGAGGGGCTGGGCCTCCAGGCCAGCCCGGGCGACCTCTACGACGCGTACTACGGGCTGATCGACTTCGAGTTTTTCGCGCGGAAGAACCTCGGTGAGGACGCGGTGGCGTGGATGAAGAAGAATGTTCATCCCCTCGACCTGGCCTTCCGCCTCGCCGAGACCCAGGGCATCGTGCTCCTGAACGGCGGCGGCTTCGAGGCGCCGGATTGGTCGCTGCGCGTCTCCCTGGCCAACCTCGGCGACGACGTGTACGACGACATCGGCCGCGGCGTGCGGGCCATCGCGCGCGGCTATCGGGACGCCTTCGAAGCCTCGAAGCGCGCCCCGAAGAAATAGGGCCAATGGCCAAAGGGGAGCGGAAGCAGCGGATCAAGACCGCGCGCAAGCTCGCCAAGCCCTTCCGGGTGACCGACGACAACTTCCGCCTCAAGGACTACGACCCCGGCGAGACCCTCGGCTTCTCGTCGGAGGACAAGCCGAAGGCGAAGGAGGCGCTGGCCCTCGGGGTGGAGCTGCTCGCCGAGCTCCAGGACATGCTCTACGCCCAGGACCGCTACGCCCTGCTTCTCATCTTCCAGGCCATGGACGCGGCGGGCAAGGATGGCGCGATCAAGCACGTGATGTCCGGCGTCAACCCCCAGGGCTGCCAGGTCTACTCGTTCAAGGCGCCCTCGTCCGAGGACCTCGACCACGATTTCCTCTGGCGCTGCATGCGCTGCCTGCCCGAGCGTGGCCGCATCGGCATCTTCAACCGGAGCTACTACGAGGAGACGCTGGTCGTCCGCGTGCACAAGGAGCTGCTGGACAAGCAGCACCTGCCGCCCGCGCTGGTCACCAAGGACATCTGGGACGAGCGCTTCAAGGACATCCGCGCCTTCGAGCGCTACTTGACTCGCAACGGGGTGATCGTCCGAAAGTTCTTCCTCAACGTCTCCAAGAAGGAGCAGCGCAAGCGCTTCCTCAGCCGAATCGAGGAGCCCGAAAAGAACTGGAAATTCTCCGCGAGCGACATCGAGGAGCGCGGGCACTGGGACGACTACATGGAGGCCTACGACGACATGATCCGCAACACGGCGACCAAGCGCGCGCCGTGGTACGTCGTCCCTGCGGACAACAAGTGGTTCACCCGGGTCGTGGTGGCGGCGGCCGTGATCGAGGCGCTGGAGTCGCTCGACCTCGCGTACCCCAAGGTGAGCGACGCCAAACTCAAGAGTCTGGCCGCGGCCAAGCGGAGCCTCCTCGGCGAGTGAGGATGGGAGCTCGGCGGTCAGCGCTTCGCGCGAAAGGCGTCCGCGGCCGCGTCGAGGGAGGGGAACACGGCGTCGGCGCCGATGCGCTCGAGCACTCCCGCCCGATCCAGCATCTCGCGGACCCCGCGGCGCGCGTTGGCGAGGCCAAGCCGGATACCCCGGGCCGCCAGCTCGCCGGCGAGGGCCTCCAGCGTGTCCGCGCCGGTGAGATCGACAAGATTGATGGGGCCGCCGTCGAGGACGATCCATCGAGCGTCGCGATTCGTCTCGGCGAGCTCGATCATCCGCTTCTTGACGTAGCCTGCGTTGAAGAACAGGATCGCGGAGCTGACGCGGTAGACCACGAGGCCGGGCTCGACGTGAGCCTCCGGATAGTCTGCGATGTCGTGCCACCCCCCCATGCCCGGCACGCGCCCCAGCACCGCGTCGCGCGGACGCGACGCGCGCTTGACGAGGAGCAGGAGAGCACAGGCCACCGCGATCAGCACCCCGTCGAGCACGTCCAGCCAGATGACGCCAAACATCGTGAGCACGGCCAAGGCACCCTCGGATCGCCGTACCCGCCAGATGCGGACGACTTCCGCGCCATCGAAGAGGCCGAGCGCCGCCACGAACAGCACCGCGGCGAGGGCGGCGAGCGGCAGGTAGCGGAGCGGCTCGGTCAGGAAGAAGAGCACGGCGGCCATGGTGGCGGCCGCGACCAGTCCGACCATCTGCGACTTGCCGCCCATGGCGTCGTTCACCGCGGTGCGCGAGCCGGCCGCGCTCACCGCAAAGCCCTGCGACACGCCGGCGGCGATCTGGCAGGCGCCGAGCGCGATGAGCTCCTGGTCGGGGTCGAGGTCGTAGCGATGGCGCGCGGCGAAGCTCCGCGCCGTCACCATCGCGCTGCTGAAGCTCATCAGCGCAACCCCCGCCGCGCTCGCGAGCAGGGTCGGCAGGAGCTCAAGGTCGAAGCGCGGCCAGCGCAGGTGGGGCAGGCCCGCCGGGAGCGCGCCGACCACCGCAACCCCCCGACGCTCGAGGTCCAGAGCGTAGACGAGAACGATCGCCGCGACGACGGCGAGCAGTGGGGCGGGCAGGCGCGGCGACAGACGTCGGCTCACGAGGAGCACGGCGAGCGTCGCCGCGCCCACGCCGAGCGTGGGCCAGTGCGTCTCGGGCAGCTTCTGGACGAGCTCGATCAGGCGGGGCACCACTCCGTGCGCCTTCATGGAGAAGCCGAACACCTTCCCGATCTGGCCGAGGAAGATGGTGATCGCGACCCCATTGAGAAAGCCGACCAGGATCGGCTTGGCAAGGAAGTCCGCGACGAAGCCCAGGCGGAGCAGTCCGGCGCCGATGCAGATCGCCCCGGTGAGCACGGCCAGGGTCACCGAGAGCGCCACCAGGATCTCGCGGTCGCCGTCTGCCAGCGGCAGCACCGCGGCCCCGACCACCGCGCAGGTGGCGGCGTCGGGATTCATGATGAGCTGGCGGGAGGTCCCGAACAACGCATAGGCCAGCAGAGGCAGGATGGCCGAGTAGAGACCCACCACCGGCTCGAACCCGATGAGCTGCGCGTAGGCGATCGCGGTGGGGATGGCGACCGCCGCGACCGAGAGGCCCGCCACCACGTCGAGGAGGAGCCACTCGCGCCGATACCGGAGGAGCTGCCGGAGCCCGGGCATGAACCGGCTCACGCGTCCAGCCTGGACCCTGGTCACCCCCTTGGGAAGTACGACCAAGGTCCAATCGGTGGCGCGATTCGGCGGTATGATCGGCCGATGTCGCTCGACGCCGGCCAATCGGGGGCGCCCGCGTGCGCACGATAGAGTTCGATCTCATCTCGACCCTCCTCGTGTCGCTCGTGGTGCTGTTCATCGGTCGCTTCCTCGTGTCCCGGGTGGCCGTGCTCGCGCGGCTGAACATCCCGGCGCCCGTCGTCGGCGGCGGCCTGATGGCGCTGCTCCTGGCCCTCGTCGACGGGTTCTTCCACGTCCGGCTGGGCTTCGGGTTGGGCCTGCGCGACACCCTGCTGCTGATGTTCTTCACCACGGTGGGGCTCGCCGCCGACGCGCGAATGCTCGTGAAGGGCGGGCCGCGGCTCCTGATCTTCCTCGCGATCAGCGTGGTCCTCATCGTGGCGCAGAACGCCATCGGGGTCACCGCCGCCCGCCTCATGGACATGCATCCGGTGGTGGGCCTGCTCGGGGGATCGATCACCCTCGTGGGCGGCCACGGCACCGGGGCGGCCTACGCGGGACGGCTCGGGGAGACCATGAACCTCCAGGGGATCATGGAGCTCACGATGGCGTGCGCCACCGCGGGCCTCGTCATCGGGGCCGTTCTGGGCGGCCCGCTCGCGGAGCTCCTCCTCAAGCGCCACCGGCTGTCGGGGCCGGCGCCGGGCGCCGACGCGGACGCGGACGGGAAGGCGGACGAGGCCGAGGACGATCCCATTACCGCGTCGTCCCTCCTCAACACCCTGTTCGTCATCCTGCTCTGCCTGGCCGGCGGCAAGCTCCTGGCCGGGCTGGTCGCGAGCACGGGCTTCATCCTCCCCGACTTCGTGTTCTCGCTCCTGCTGGGCGTGGTCGTCCGGAACGCTTCGACCGCCACGGGGCTCTTCCGGATGAGCGGCACGACGGTGGATGCGCTGGGCACCGTCGCCCTGTCCATGTTCCTCGTCATGGCCCTCATGACGATGCGGCTACTCGACCTCGTGAATCTCGCCGGGCCACTCCTGGTGCTGCTCGCCGTCCAGACCGTGGCGATTGCCCTCTTCGCGGCGCTCGTGACGTTCCGGGTCATGGGACGCAGCTACGACGCGGCGATCATGGCCGCCGGGCAGATCGGGTTCGGGATGTCGTCCACCGCGTGCGCGCTCGCCATCATGAAGTCGGTGACCGACCGCCACGGGCCCTCACCGCTCGCGTTCCTGATCGTCCCCATGGTCGGCGCGTTCTTCATCGACATCACCAACGCCTTCATCATCCAGGGCTACCTCGCCCTGCCGATGTTCGGCTTCTAGGCCGTGGGACGCCTCGCCCTCTCCCTCCTGATGGCAGTGGTCATGGCGGTCGCGTGCTCGCGTGGCCCCGACGCCACCGCCCTCCGGAGCGAGGTCAAGACGAAGCTCGACCAGCGCTTCAAGCCGGGCCTCTTCGAGCTGGTGGGGCTGCGCCGACAGGGGAGCGCCCCGCTGCCGGACTCGGAGGGCGGGGCGAGCCGGCTCGCCGTCTACTACAACACCACCCTCAAGCTCAACCAGGGGTACGACTTCGGCAACTGGGAAGGGCTGAGCCCGGGGACGCTGGCGCAGGTGCTGGGCGCCACCGAGAAGGGCATCTTCGGCGTGAAGGCGGGGGAGACGCGGCCCGGCGACGAGATCCGCGTGTACGGCAGCTCCACCTATGAATGGACGGACAATCAGTGGCGGACCGTCGAGGCCTCGACGTCCGGGGTCACGCGGGAGAACGCGCCCGGGGACGCGGCCCCGCCGTCCCGCTCGAAGCAGCTGATCGACCGCCTCGCCGCCCTCGTCGACATTCCGCCCCCGGGCGTGCCCGCCGGTGACGATCAGGTGATCGCCGAGGAGCTGAACCATGCCCTCCAGGCCATCACGGCGCGGCGCGCGCGGCGCAAGCACGTCTACACCTTCGCCAGTGGCCCGCAAGGGGGCGAGTATTATCCGATCGTCGACGCCGTGGTCGACCACGTGACCCGGCTGAAGACACCAGTCAAGGTCCGCAATCTCGAGACGGAAGGGAGCCTGGAGAACGTCCGGCTCATTGCCAGCAAGGAAGCCGACTACGCCCTCGTGCAGTCCAACGTGGCCGCGATGGCCTACGCGGGGGAAGGCGCCTTCGCCCAGGGCGGCGCCGTGACGTCCGTCCGCGCTCTGGGCAGCCTCTTCCCCGAGCCCCTGCACATAATCGTCTCCGCGAAGTCGGAGATCCGGACGCTCTCGGATCTCCGCGGCAAGCGGGTGGCGCTCGGCCCATCCGGCTCGGGCACCCGCGCCGACGCCCTCACGGTGCTCGCCGCGCACGGCCTCGGCCTCAAGGACTTCGCCGAGGTGCGGGACGACGACCTCGACGACGCGCCCGCCCGGCTGCGCGGTGGGCGGCTGGATGCGATCTTCGCGACGGTAGGGGCACCGGCTCGGGAGGTGCAGCGGCTCGCCACGCGCCACCCCATCCGCCTGCTCCCCCTCGACGTTTCCGCGATCGCGGGCCTTGTCACCCAGCACACCGGGCTCGTCCGCCTCCTGATCCCCGCCAACACCTATCCGGGCCAGAAGGAAGACGTGACGACCATGGCGGCGACCGCGCTGCTCGTCACGCATGCCGACGTGCCCGAGTCTGAGGCCGCGGCGCTCCTGCGGCTGGTGTTCGAGAATCCCGGCTATCTCTCCGCGGGAAGCGCCCAGGGCGCGAAGATCGCCAAGCGTACCGGGCTACGCGGCATCACCATTCCCGTGCATCCGGCCGCGGGACTCTACTTCGGCGTGCCGGCGAAGGCAAGCTCGGGCGCCACCGATTCGAAACCGCACGGCTAACGCGAGGGAGCCATGCA
Organism: Candidatus Methylomirabilota bacterium; assembly: GCA_035764725.1. Taxonomy (NCBI): domain Bacteria; phylum Methylomirabilota (SeqCode); species Candidatus Methylomirabilota bacterium. The sequence goes on from DASTYT010000019.1 coordinate 66,604, forward strand.
CTATTTCGTCACCGCACTGCGAGAGCACCCCGAGCTCGCGATCTTCCTCACGCTTGCTCTCGGGTTCGCCATCGGACGGATCAAGATCGGCTCGTTCAGCCTGGGCACCGTGGTGGGCACGCTGCTCGCGGGCGTCGTCATCGGGCAGCTCGACATCCAGGTGCCCGCCATCGTGAAAAATGTTTTCTTCGACCTCTTCCTCTTCACCACCGGCTACAAGGTCGGCCCCCAGTTCTTCCGGGGTCTCAAGAAGGACGCCCTACCCCAGCTGGTGGTGACGGTGGTGCTATGCGTCACCTGTCTGATCGCCGCCTTCGTCGCCGCGAAGATCTTCCGTTACGACATGGGGACCGCGGCGGGCCTCCTCGCGGGAGCCTTCACCGAGTCCACCGTCATCGGCACTGCGGGTGACGCGATCAATCGGCTCGCCCTGCCCAAGGACGAGAAGACCGCCCTCATCAACAACATCCCCGTCGCCTACGCGGTCACGTACCTCATCGGCACCGCCTTCATCGTATGGTTTTTGCCCTCTATCGGCCCACGTCTGATGGGCGTGAACCTGAAGGAGGAGGCCAAGAAGGCTCGGAGTGAGAGCGGCGTGGCCGAGGAGAAGGAGCCCGGAGTCCAGTCCGCCTTCATGAATTTCGCCGTCCGGGCCTACCGCGTGACCAACGAGCGCATGATCGGGAAGACGGTGGGGCAGGTCGAGGCGCTTCCAAAGGACGTGCGTGTCTTCATCTCGCGCATCCGACATGCCGGTGTCATCGTCGAGGCCCGACCCGACTCCGTCATCCACAAGGACGATGTGGTCGCGGTGATGACGCGCTCCGAGGCCTTGATGGCGCGCGGCACCGTGATCGGTCCGGAAGAAAACGACCGGGAGCTGCTGGACTTCCCGGTGGAGGTGTTAGACGTCGTCGTCACCAATCGCGCGATCGTCGGGAAGACCATCGCCGATCTGGCCACCATGGAGGCGGCGCGCGGTGTGTTCCTGCGGCTGCTCACGCGAGTCGGGCAGGTCATGCCGTTCTCCGCCCAGACCCGAGTGGATCGCGGCGACGTCCTGAACCTCGTCGGCGCCAAGCCCGACGTCGAACGCGCGGCCCGAGAGATGGGGTACGCGGACCGCCCGACCATCACCACCGACATGGTCTTCGTGGGCCTGGGCATATTCTTCGGCGGCCTGGTAGGGCTGCTCACCCTGGTCGTGGGCGGGCTGCCAATCACCCTTACCGCCAGCGGGGGCGCCCTCATCATGGGCCTGGTGTTCGGCTGGCTCCGCGCCGTCCATCCCACCTTCGGACGGATCCCCGAGCCGGCCATGTGGGTGTTCGACACGGTCGGGCTCACCGTCTTCATCGGCGTGGTCGGGCTTGGCGCGGGGCCGAGCTTCGTGTCGGGACTCCAGAGATCGGGCGTGAGCCTGGTCCTCGTGGGCCTGGTCGTTGCGATCCTCCCGCACGTGACGGCCATTCTCTTCGGCCGGTATGTGCTTCGGATGAACCCGCTGATTCTCCTGGGGGCCTGTGCCGGGGCCGGGACGATCACCGCCGCCCTCCGGGCCCTTCAGGAAGAGTCGCAGAGCAAGCTTCCCGCCCTGGGCTATACCGTGCCGTACGCCCTGGGCAATATTCTTCTCACCGCTTGGGGGCCCGTCATCGTGGCCTTGCTGAGCTGACCAACATGGACCAAAGTCCCATGGTGCCGGGGGCGCGCCCTATGCCACGTTCTCCCGAAAGCCCCTCTCAGGAGTGCCTTATGACACACCTTGCTCGGCTCGGGACGCTCGGCCAACCCCTGGCCTGGACGCTCGGCCTCATGCTGCTCACCGCCACCGTCGGATGCGACCGCGGCGCGAAGGCGGCGAAATCCGCCGAAGCCCCGCCTCCGACCCCCGTGATCGTCGCGGACGTGACGCAGCGATCGGTCCCGATCGTCCGTGACTACACCGCCCGCACCGAGGCGGTGCCCACCATCGAGGTGCGCGCGCGTGTGGCGGGCGTACTGGAAGAAGTACTGTTCAAGGAAGGCAGCGAGGTCAAGGCGGGGCAGACCCTCTTCGTCATTCAACGTGAAGAGTATGCCGCGCAGCTTGATACGGCGAAGGCACAGCTCGCCAAGGCCCAGGCTGACCTCACCCGGGCGCGCGATACCTCGGTGGTCGACCGCTACCGGGCCACCCTCAATCAGCGCAAGGCCGACCTCGGCAGGGCCCAGCAGGACGTCAACCGCTACACCCCGCTCGCGCGGGAGCGCGCGATCCCGCAGCAGGATCTCGACACCGCGCTCTCGCAGGAGAAGGTGGCGCAGGCCGGGGTGTCGGCGGGAGAAGCGGAGCTCAGGGACGCCGAGCTTGCCCAGCGCACCCAGATCCAGCTCGCCGAGGCGGCCGTCAACTCGGGGAAGGCCGCGGTGACCCAGGCGCAGCTCAACCTCGACTACACCACGGTGAAGTCGCCCATCACCGGTGTGGTGGGCAAGGTGCAGGTGGACCAGGGGAACCTGGTCGGCAAGGCCGACCCGACCCTGCTCGCCACGGTGTCGGCGATCGATCCCATCTACGCCGACTTCCCCATCGCGGAGGTCGACTACTTGAAGCTCGCGCCTCGCGTCAAGCTCGATCCCACGGGCCGCGTGCAGGGGTCGGCCCCGACGGTCTCCCTGATCCTGGCCGACGGCTCCGTGTTCCCCCACAAGGGGCGCGTCGTGTTCGTGGATCGCGCGGTCGACACCAAGACGGGCACCATCAACGTGCGCGCCTCGTTCCCCAACCCGGACAAGGTCCTGCGCCCCGGGCAGTTCGGACGCGTGCGGGGTGTGGTGGAAGAGCGACCCGACGCGGTGCTCGTGCCCCAGCGCGCGGTCATGGACCAGCAGGGCACGAAGGTCGTCTACGTGGTGGGCAGCGACAACAAGGTCGTGATGAAGCCGGTGACGCTCGACGAGCGCATCGATGACTCCACGATCGTGACGGCGGGCCTCGCCTCCGGCGAGCGCGTCATCGTCGAGGGGATGCAGAAGGTCCGGCCGGGGATGCAGGTGAAGCCGGAGCAGGCCGCGTCGCGGGCTCCGGCCACCGCCCCGGGCGCGCCGGCGCCTGCGGCGCCTGCCCAGCCAGGCGCGCCGAAACCCGGGAAGCCGGCGTCGGGAGGGTAGGCCGATGGCTCAATTCTTCATCCGACGCCCGATCGTCGCCATCGTCATCTCGATCCTGATGCTCCTGATGGGCGTGTACACGCTCACCAAGCTCTCCTTCGAGCAGTACCCGTTCCTGGCCCCGCCCATCGTCCGAGTGACCGCCACGTATCCGGGCGCGTCCGCGGTGGCGGTGGAGCAGTCGGTCGCCACGCCCATCGAGCAGGAAGTCAACGGCGTGGACCGGATGATCTACATGCAGTCCTCGAACACGAGTGACGGACGCATGCAGCTCGACGTGAGCTTCCAGGTCGGTGTCGACCAGGACACCGCCAACGTGCTGACTCAGAACCGGGTGGCCTCGGCCCAGGCGCGCTTGCCCCAGGAGGTCAACGCCCAGGGCGTGACGGTGAAGAAGCAGAGCCCGAGCATCCTGATGCTCATCTCCGTCTACTCGCCGAACGGCTCGTACACGGGCAACTATCTGATCAACTACTGCGGCATCAACATCCGCGACCAGATCCTGCGCATCCCCGGCATCGCCCAGGTCGATCTCTTTGGAGGGGCCGACTACGGCATGCGTCTCTGGGTGCGGCCCGACAAGATGGCCAAGCTCGGGATCACGCCGGCCGACGTGATCAACTCCATCAAGGAGCAGAACCTGCAGGCGCCGGCGGGGAAGATCGGCGGCGCCCCCACTCCCAAGGATCAAGAGTTCACCTACACGGTGTCCGCTCCGAGCCGTCTCATCACCACCGAGGAGTTCGAGAACATCATCATCCGCGGGACGGAGGGCGCCTCCCAGGTGCGCATCCGCGACATCGGCCGAGCCGAGCTGGGGGCGCAGGACTACAACTCGTTCGGCCGCATGAACGGCAAGCCCGCCGGCACCATGGCCGTGTATCTCCTCCCCGGAGCCGATCAGCTCAAGGCCGCGCACGAGATCTACGAGGCCATGAAGCGGCAGCAGGGCCTCTTCCCGCCGGACATGGACTACAAGATCGTCTACGACACCACCCCGGCGGTGGAAGCCTCGATCCACGAGATCGTGAAGACCTTCGTCGAGGCGCTCATCCTCGTGACCCTCGTGGTGTTCATCTTCCTGCAGTCCGTGCGGGCCACGATCATCCCGCTCTTGACTATCCCGGTGTCCATCGTCGGCACTTTCATCTTCTTCCCGATGCTGGGCTTCTCGGTGAACACGCTGTCCATGTTCGGTCTCGTTCTCGCCATTGGTATCGTGGTGGACGACGCCATCGTGGTGGTGGAAGCGGTCATCCATCACATGGAGCATGGGCTCGGCCCTCGGGAGGCGACCGTGCAGGCCATGAAGGAGGTGTCGGCTCCCGTCATCGGCATTGCCCTCATCCTCTCGGCCGTGTTCGTGCCCGTCGCCTTCCTGGGTGGCTTGACCGGGCGCATGTATCAGCAGTTCGCCCTCACCATCGCCATCTCGGTGCTACTCTCCGCCTTCAATGCGCTGTCGCTCACCCCCGCGCTCTGCGCGATGTTCCTCAAGCCGGGAAGCCACGGCATCAGCATGTGGCCGTTCGGCCCCTTCTTCCGCGGGTTCAACAAGGTGTTCGACTGGGCCACCAACGGCTACATGCACGGCGCGACGCTGCTCGTACGCAAGTCGCTCATCACCATCGGGCTCGTGGTGGTGGTGGCGGTGGGCGCAGGCCTCTTCGCCGGCGCCTTGCCTTCCGGCTTCATCCCCGAGGAGGATCAGGGCATCTTCGGCATCAACGTGCAGCTGCCACCCGGGGCCTCGCTCGAACGCACCGCCGGCGTGCTGACGATGGTCGAGGAGATCGTCGCCAAGACGCCCGGTGTCGATGCGAGCACGACGATCGGCGGCTACGGCGTGGTCACCAGCACCTATCAACCGAACTTCGGTACCGTGTTCGTGCGGCTGCACCCCTGGGAGGAGCGACACGGCAAGGCGCTCCACGTCACCGGCATCATGGCGAGTCTCCGACCAAAGTTCGCCGAGATTCCGGAAGCCATCATCTTCCCCTTCAATATCCCCACGATCTCGGGCTTCGGCGCCTCGGCCGGCTTCAAGATGCTCCTCCAGGACCGGAGCGGCACGCTCACCGTCGAGGACCTCGGCGCGGAGAGCCGCAAGTTCCTGGCCGCCGCACGCGAGCGTCCCGAGCTGGCCAACATCTTCACGTCGTTCGATCCCAACTACCCGCAGGTGAAGGTCGACGTGGACCGCGAGAAGGCGCGAAGCCTCGGGGTGCCGATCAACGATCTGTTCCAGGCGATGTCGGCGGCGATGGGCGCCGCCTACGTGAACGACTTCAACCGCTTCGGCCGCCTCTACCGCGTGTACGTGCAGGCCGATGCCGACTACCGGCGGCGGCCCGAAGATATCGGGCAGGTCTTCGTGCGGAGCCAGACCACCGGGACCATGATCCCGCTGTCCACGCTCCTGACCGTCACCCCCGTGGCGAGCACCGAGATCACCACCCGCTTCAACCTCTTCCGCTCGGTGGAGATCTCCGGCGCACCCGGGCGCGGCTACACCTCCGGCCAGGCCCTCGCCGCGCTCGAGGAGGTGTTCCGTGCCAACATGCCGAAGGAGATGGGCTTCGCCTACTCCTCGCTGTCCTACCAGGAGAAGACCGCGCCGCCCTCCGCGCCGACCTTCGTCCTCGCCATCGTCTTCGTGTTCCTCCTCCTCGCCGCGATGTACGAGAGCTGGCGCCTGCCCTGGGCGGTGTTGCTCGGGTCGCCCATGGTCGTGCTCGGCGCCAGCTTCGGCGTGTGGCTGTTGGGTTACGACAACAACGTGTACGTCCAGGTCGGCAACATCATGTTGATCGGCCTCGCCGCGAAGAACGCCATCCTGATCGTGGAGTTCGCCAAGGCCAAGCACGAGGAAGGGAAGACCGCTGAGGACGCCGCCCTCGAGTCCGCGCGCCTCCGCTTCCGGCCCATCCTCATGACCGCGTTCGCCTTCATCCTGGGCGTGGTGCCGCTGATGCTCGCGGCGGGCGCCGGCGCGGGCGCCCAGAACGTCATGGGCACCTCGGTGTTCTGGGGCATGCTGGTCGCCACCGCGCTCGGCGTGTTCCTCATTCCCGGCAACTTCGCCTTCGTGGAGACCCTGGGCCGACGGCGCAAGACTGTCGCGGTGCCGACCACACCTCCTCCCGTCCCCAGACCCGCGGAGCACTCATGAGACGCCTCGCGCTGATCGCCCCCGCTCTGCTGCTCTCGGCCTGCACGCTTGGGCCCGACTACAAGCGCCCCGAGGTGAACGCGCCGCCGGACTACCGGAGCACGATGGCCCCCTCCACGGATCCTTCGCTGGGTGAGTTCGGCTGGTGGCAGCTCTACCCCGACGAGGCCCTGCAGGCGCTCCTCCGCGAGGGCCTCGCCAACAACTACGACGTGCGGGTGGCAGCGGCGCGCATCGTGGACGCGCGCTCCCAGGTCACCATCGCGCGCTCCTTCCAGTTCCCCGAGGTGAATGGCAATGCGAGCGCGCCGTATCAACGAATAAAGGGCGATCTCGCCCCGCTCCAGACGCGGGAGACCCTGACGCCGTCCGGCGGCCTCGACTTCGGCTATGAGTTCGACTTCTGGGGCCGCTTCCGCAGGGGCACCGAGGCCGCGCGCGCCGATTTCCTCGCGACGGAGTATGGCCGGCGCTTCGTCCTGACGACCCTGGTTTCGGACCTGGCCTCCGCGTACTTCTCGCTCCGCGCCCTGGACGAGGAGCTCGTCATCGCCCGCCGCACCCTCGACTCACGCGTGCAATCGCTCAAGCTGGTCAAGCTTCGCGAGGAAGGCGGCGTGGCGGGCCTGATCGACGTGCGCCAGTCCGAGATCCTGGTGGCGGCGGCCGCCCAGACCGTCCCCGACATCGAGCGGCAGATCGAGCAGACCGAGAACGCCATCAGCATCCTGGTGGGGCGGTCGCCCGCGCCGGTGGCGCGCGGCCGGGAGCTCCGGGCCCAGGTCGCGGCCACCTCGCTGCCGGCGGGCGTGCCGTCGAGCCTCCTCGAGCGGCGCCCCGACATCCAGCAGGCCGAGCAGGTTCTCGCCGGCGCCACCGCCCGCATCGGCGTCGCCAAGTCCGACTACTTCCCGCGCGTGTTCTTGTCCGGCGCGGTGGGCGTGGGGGGCGTGATGATCAACGGGCAGATGTTCGGGCCCCAGGGCATCTTCTCCGTGCTGCCGTCCATGACCGTGCCCATCTTCAATACCGGCCGGGTCGGGGCCGGAGTCGACGCCGCCCGCGCCCGGGCGGACGAAGCGATGCTCCAGTACCAGCAGACCATCATCAATGCGTTCCGCGACGTCTCCGACTCGCTCGTCGAGTACCGCAAGCAGCAGGAGTTCAGGACGCAGCAGGAGGCGCTGGTGGTCGCCGCCATCGACACCACGCGGCTCGCCAATCTCCGCTACACGAACGGCGTGAGCCCCTACCTCGAGGTGCTCGACTCCGAGCGACAGCAGTTCGACGCCGAGCTGGGCTTGGTGCGCGTGCAGCTGAGCGAGCTGCTCGCGGTGGTCCGCCTCTACAAGGCGCTCGGCGGCGGCTGGCAGGAGGTCCGCGCGCAGTAGGCGCGGAGGCGTCCCGCGCCCCCGTCAGACCTCGGCGGCGGCGGGGCGCCGGCTCGGGCGCCGCCCCACCAGGCTCACGTAGAACCCGACCAGGAGCAGGGCGGCCAGCGCGAGCGCGACCGCCTGCATGAGCCACATGCCCGCAATGCCCCACGGCGCGCCCCAGAGCCCGCCGAAGCCGAGGCCGTAGCCGCCGAGCACGCCGACCCCCCACAGCGCCCCCGCGTGGATCACGGTCGGCGCCACCGCCATCTTGTAGGCGCGCAGCACGAAGCTCGCCACCGTCTGCAGCGCGTCGAAGAAGTGGAAGGCGGCGAGGTACGGGATCAAGGTCAGCGCCATCGCCCTCACCGCGGCGTCGCCGGTGTAGAGGGTGAGGATCCCGTGACGCAGCCCCCAGACCACGAGCACGGTGGCGGCGGCGACGAGCCCGCCGATCCTCATCCCGGTGAGCGCGGTCGCGCGCGCCTGGCGGAGGTCCCCGGCGCCGATCGCCTGCGCGGTGAGGGTGGCGGTCGCCACGGACAGCGAGAGCGGGATCATGAAGCAGAGCGCGGCAAGGTTCGCCACCACCTGGTGGCCGCCCATCACGGTCGTGCCGAGCCGCGCGGCCAGGAAGGTGATCATGGTGAAGGAGGTCGCCTCGAGCAGGTAGGAGAGGCTCATGGGCACGCCGAGCTGGAGCAGCTCGCGAAGCACCGCGCTGCGCGGCCCCGTCCAGTGGATGCGGAAGCGGTGATAGAAGCGGCTGCGCAGCATGTACGCGAACCCCGCGAGGAACATCGCCCAGAACACCACCACCGAGGCGGTCGCGGCGCCGAGTGCGCCCATGGCGGGCAGGCCGAAGCGTCCGAGTATGAGCGCGTAGCTCAGGCACGCCTTGAGCGCCAGCCCGCCGAGCTGCAGGACCATGACCACGTGCGGGCGGGAGATCCCGGTGTTGAGCGCATAGATAGCCCGGAACATCAGCGCGCCTGGCAGCGCCACGGCCAGGATGCGGAGGTAGGTTGTCACCCGAGCCTCGACCTCGGGCGGCGCGTAGAGCCACGGGAGCCAGACGGGCGAGAACACCAGCGGCAGGATGCCGAGGGCGGAGAGGAACAGCGCCATCCAGAGGCCCTGAACGTACGTCGCGCCGATGGCGGCATCGCGGCCGCCGCCGAAATGCTGGGCCGCGATCGGGTTCAGCGCGCTCGTCGCGCCCATGAGGCCCACGAACACGGTGGAGTAGGCGCTGAGCCCCAGGCCCATGGTGGCCAGATCCACCGCGGAGGCATGGCCGGTGAGCACCGTATCCACCACCGCGAAGGCCATCAGCGCGACCTGCCCGACGAGGATGGGGCGCGCCTGCCCGACAATGCCCCGGACGATGGACTCGGGCGGCATGCGCGCGATCAGCCGGCGATGACGCGCAGGGCCTCGCGCACGATGGCCTGCCTGCGCGCGGGATCGGCCTCCGTGGTCGAAAGCGCGAGGAAGGCGGTTTCGAGCCCCGCGTCGAAGTAGCGGATGAGCCGGCGCCGGATCTCCGGCAGCGGGCCCCGCGTGAAGAGATCGTCCAGCAGGGTCTGGGGGATCGCGGCCACGGCGGCCTTGCGGTCGCCCGCTTCCCACGCCTTCCACATTTCAGATAGAGCGGAGGTTCTTCCCAGCCACTCCTGGAAGTGCCGGTACACGGGGACGTTCAGGTACCCGGCGACGTGGCGGCGCACCGTCAGCTCGGAGTCGGGCGTGACGGGGTCGAGGTTCACGAAGATGCGCGCCGTGATCTCCACCGCCATCGGATCGCGTCCCGCTTTCTCCGCCGCCTCGCGCACCACCGCCACCGACTTGGGCACGTCTTCGGGGGCCAGCCAGTTGAGGATGACGCCGTCGGCGACCTCGCCGGCCACGCGCAGCATGCCGGGGCGCAGGGCGGCGACGTAGATGGGCACGGGCTTGGACGGCGGCTTCGTGAGGCGGAAGCCGTCGACCTCGAACGTTTTCCCCTTGAACACCACCCGCTCGCCGGTCAGGGCCTGACGGAGGAATAGCACCATCTCGCGCACGCGCGTGGCCGGCTTGTCGAAGCGGCCGCCGTTCCACTTCTCGATGATGACCTGCGAGCCCGAGCCCAGGCCCAGGATGAAGCGGCCGGGCGCCACGTCGGCGACACCCGCCGCGCACTGGGCCAGCGTGGCGGGCCCCCGCGTGTAAACGTTGGCGATGGCGGTGCCGAGACGGAGATTGGTGGCCGCGCCGATGACGGTGAGCGGCGTGAAGCAGTCGAGGCCATCCGACTCGAAGGACCAGGCGTCAGTATAGCCCCACTGCTCCGCCTCGCGCGCGAGCGCCGCGTGCTCGGCGAGGCTGAATCCGTCCTGCGGCACCGACAGAGACCAGCGCTTCCGGGCGGCCATGGCGTCCTCTTTCCGTTCGCCGGGCCGAACCCGGCGGGGTTGTGGGCGTGTCGTGATTCGGGTAAAGTCCCTGCACAGTCTAGTGGATATGGCCTCCCCAATGCTGGGCGACGTGATCGAGCTGACCGTGGTCGTTCGCGACCTCGACGAGGCCGTCACGCGCTATCAACGGATGTTCGGCCTGAAAGAGCACCACCGGCTGGACTCCAAGGAGTTCGGCTTCAAGAGTGCCATCTTGCCGCTCGGCGCCGGCCACATCGAGCTCTTGATGCCCACCGACCCCGACAAGGCGGCCGGGCGCTTCCTCGCCAAGCACGGCGAGGGCGTGTACCTGGTGGGCTTCGAGACCAAGGACGTGCCAGGAGCCTCCGAGCATCTCCGCAAGCAAGGCGTCAAGGTCGACCAGCGCGGGGATCGCATCGCGTGGGTGCACCCGCGAGAGTGCAACGGGCTCTTCGTGGAGATGCGCCACCGCGAGCCGTACGACTAGCCTTCCGCTCCGGAGCGTCCGATGCCGTCCTTCCCCGGCTACACCCTTCCCGATGAATTGCGGATGCTCGCCGAGCAGATCCGCCGTTTCGTGCAGGACGAGATCATCCCCGCCGAGCAGCGCGCGGATCCCGACGCCGAGGAGCTGGCGCCCGACGACGAGAAGCGCCTCTCCGACCTGACCAAGGCGGCCGGCCTCTGGGCGCTGGGCGCCCGGGAAGAGTACGGCGGCGGCGGGCTCGACACCTTCGGGATGTGCGTGGCGCTGGAGGAGATGTCGCAGCACCGCATGGGCCTCTACGTGCCCGGCTGCGGTGTCTTCGGCCGCTATCCGCCGCCCGCGATCTGGGCCGGGACCAAGGCGCAGATCGAGAAGTACGCGATCCCCACCATTCGCGAGGGCTGGGAGACCTTCTTCGCCATCACCGAGCCCTCGGGCGGCTCCGATCCCGCCGGCGCCATCCAGACCCGCGCCGAGAAGCGCGGCGACAAGTGGGTGCTGAATGGCCGGAAGGTCTTCATCTCGCGCGCGCACGATGCGCCGTGGGGCGTGGTGTTTGCGCGGACGGACAAGGGCAAGGGGCGCGCCGGCATCTCGTGCTTCATCGTGGAGCACGGCACGCCGGGCTTTCACACCAGCGAGATCAAGGTCATCCGCACCGCGGCGCGACCCAACGACGTGGTGTTCGAGGATTGCATGCTGCCCGGCGACGCGCTCGTGGGCGCGGAGGGCCAGGGGCTGGACCTCGCCTTCGACCTCCTCGTGAAGAACCGCTTCCCCTACTCCGCGTGCAATCTCGGGGTCGCGGTGGCCGCGCATCGCATGGCCATCGCGCATGCCAAGCAGCGCTCCACCTTCGGGCAGCCCCTCGCCCAGCGCCAGGCTATCCAGTGGATGCTGGCGGACGCCGAGGTGGAGCTGCGGGCCTGCCGCTGGATCATCTGGTCGGGCGCCTGGAAGGCGGACCGCGGCGAGGACGCGCGCGTGGAGGCTTCCATGGCCAAGCTCTACTCGAGCGAGGTGCTAGGTCGCGTCATCGACGCTGCCGTGCAGATCCACGGCGGCTACGGCGTGTCCAAGGAGTTCCCGCTGGAGCGCTGGTACCGCGAGGCCCGTGTCCGCCGCATCGGCGAGGGCCCGTCGGAAGTGCACCGCATGGTCATCGCCCGGCAGCTGCTGCGCTAGGAGCCCTATGACCGACGAGCTTCGATTGCAGATCGAAGGCGGTGTGGCCACGTTGACCATGAACCGCCCCGACCGGCGCAACGCGATGAATCGCGCGATGCTCCACGGGCTGGTCGAGCGCATGGACGCGCTGGACAAGAACCCGGACGTGCGGGTGGTGGTGATCCGCGGGGAGGGGCCGGCCTTCTGCTCCGGAATGGACCTCCGCGAGATGCGCCAGCGCCAGGACGACCCCAAGGGCGATCCCGAGAGCGGCGTCACCCAGGTGCTCCAGAGGGTCGAGCGCTCCCGCCATCCCACCATCGCCATGGTGCACGGCGACGCCGTCGCGGGCGGCTGCGAGCTGGCGCTCCACTGCGACCTCCGCGTGGCCGCCGAGGGCGCGCGCTTCGGGATGCCGCTGGCGCGTATCGGGCTCCTCGTCCCCTTCGCGCTGGGCCAGAAGCTGGTGGAGATCCTGGGCCCCGCGCACACGCGGCATCTCCTCTTCACGGGCCGGCTCATCGACGCGAAGCGCGCCTACGAGATCGGCATGGTCAACCAGCTCGTTGCCCCCGCCGACATCGAGCGGGTGACCTACGAGCTCGCCCGGCAGATCGCGGAGAACGCGCCGCTCTCGCTGGCCGGCATGAAGCTGGCCATCAATCGGATGATCTCGCTCCGCGAGCAGATCCCGCACGAGGACATCGACGCGCTGGCGCGTCAGGCCCATCGCAGCGAGGATGCCAAGGAAGGCGCCGCCGCGATGCTCGAGAAGCGCAAGCCCGTCTTCAAGGGCCGCTAGCCAACGGTCACGCTCAGAGGAGACGACTCGCCATGCCCACCTTCAACTTCGAGCTCCACGAGCTGCCCCCCGAGGCGGAGATGCTCCGCCAGGAGGTCCGTGAGTTCCTGCGCGCCGAGCTGCCCAATCTCTCCGCCGACGAGCGCCCACGCACCTGGGGCGGCCACAGTCCCGAGTTCTCGAAGAAGCTCGCCGCCAAGGGCTGGATCGGGATGACCTGGCCCAAGAAGTACGGCGGCCACGAGCGCTCGTTCCTCGAGCGCTACGTGGTGCTCGAGGAGACGCTCGCCGCCGGCGCGCCGGTGAGCTTCCACTGGGTAGCCGACCGCCAGTCCGGCCCGCTGCTGCTGCGCTTCGGGACGGAGGAGCAGCGCCAGAAGTTCCTGCCCGCCATTACCCGCGGGGAGCTGTCCTTCGCCATCGGCATGAGCGAGCCGGACTCGGGCTCGGACCTGGCGTCGATCCGCACCCGCGCCGAGAAGGTGCCGGGCGGCTACAAGGTGAACGGCACCAAGATCTGGACCAGCAACGCCCACCTCTCCGACTACGCCATCTCACTATTCCGCACCCAGGTCGTGCCGGACAAGAAGCACGAGGGCCTGTCCCAGTTCCTGGTGGACCTCAGAAACACCAAGGGCATCACGATCCGGCCCATCTACGACCTGGCGGGCGGGCATCACTTCAACGAAGTGCACTACGAGGACGCCTTCGTCCCCGAGGATGCGCGCGTGGGCAAGGACGGCGACGGCTGGAAGCAGGTGACGACGGAGCTCGGCTTCGAGCGCAGCGGCCCCGAACGCTATCTGTCCTCTATTCGATTGGTCCTCGAGCTCCTCAACGAGGTCGGCAAGGAGCCCGGCGAGCGCGCGGCGGTGCTGGTGGGTCGGCTCACCGCGCACCTCAACACGCTTCGGCAGATGTCGCTGTCCGTAGCCGCCATGCTCCAGGCGGGGAAGAGCCCGAACCTCGAGGCCTCGGTGGTGAAGGACATCGGCACCACCTTCGAGCAGGAGATTCCGGAGCTGGTGCACGCGCTGATCGGCGCCGAGCCGCATCTGCACACCGGCAGCGAGTTCGAGCGGACGCTCGGCTACCTCGTCCAGCATGCCCCGTCCTTCTCCCTCCGCGGCGGCACGCGCGAGATCCTGCGCGGCATCATCGCCCGCGGCTTGGGCTTGAGATAGAGATAGTGCGAGGCGCAGCCGAAGGCGAGACGAGCGAATATGGAGATCTGAAATGGACGATTTGAGTGGTTTGCTGGCCGACACGTGTACGCGCCTCTTCACCGACCGCGTGACGCCCGCGCTGATCGAGGCCACCGAGAAGGGCAAGTGGCCGGACGATCTCTGGCAGGCGGTGGAGGAAGGCGGCCTCACGCTCCCGCAGATCCCCGAGCAGCACGGCGGCGCCGGCGGCACCTGGGACCACGCGCAGGTGGTGCTGAGCGCGGCCGGCCGCTTCGCGGTGCCGCTGCCGATCGCCGAGACCATGGTGGGCGCGTGGCTGCTCTCCTCCGCCGGGCTCGACGTGCCCATGGGCCCGATCACGGTGGCGCCGACTCAGCCGAGCGATCGCCTGTCTATTTCCCGGAATGGTGGCGCCTGGGCCCTCAGCGGCACCGCCGCGCGCGTGCCGTGGGGGCGCAGCGCCAAGCACGTCGTGGTCCTGGCCGAGAGCGGCGGCAAGCTCATGGTGGCGCGCGTGGCGGGCGGCGCCGCCAAGGCGGAGCCCGACACCAATCTCGCCCTCGAGCCTCGCGACACCCTCACCTGGTCGAACGCGCCGGTGGCCGCCGCGGGCACGTCTGACAGCCTGCAGCCGGATTCGCTCTGGCTGGCCGGCGCCATGGTCCGCGCCGCGCAGATGGCGGGCGGGCTCGAGTTCCTCCTGTCGCAGTCGGTGAAGTACGTGAGCGAGCGCAAGCAGTTCGGCAAGCCGCTCTCGACGTTCCAGGTGATCCAGCAGAACCTCGCCCTGCTCGCCGGCCACACCGCGGCGGCGGGCATGGCCGCCCAGGCGGCGTTCCATGCCATGGAGAAGGGCGATGCGTCGTTCGAGATCGCCTGCGCCAAGATCCGCGTGGGCGAGGCGGCGGGGCTGGGCGCGGGTATCGCGCATCAGGCCCACGGCGCCATCGGCTTCACTTATGAGCACACGCTGCACTTCGTCACGCGCCGGCTCTGGTCGTGGCGCGCGGAGTTCGGCGCCGAGGGGCACTGGGCCGAGCGGCTGGGACGAGAGGTCGCGGCGCGCGGAGCTCAGGCCCTCTGGACGATGCTGACGTCAAGGTGACCACTGCTTGTTTTTTCCACCCATGAGGTGAATGCATGCTGACGACCCGGCTCGGCGACGTCACCATCACCCGCGTGATCGAGATCCCGCGCTCCTACAACCCCACGCCGTCCATGCTACCGGAGTCCTCCGCCGATGCCATCGCGCGCCACCACGGTTGGCTGAAGCCCGACTTCTGGGACGACACCACCGGGGACATGGGCTCGCGCATCCAGTCGTACGTCGTGAAGACGCCGAAGCACACCGTGGTCATCGACACCGGCGTGGGCGACGACAAGGAGCGGCACGAAGTGCCCGCCTGGAACAAGAAGAAGGGCACGTATCTGGACGATCTCCGGGCCGCCGGCGTCGCCCCCGAGCAGGTGGACTACGTCCTCTGCACGCATCTCCACGTGGACCACGTGGGCTGGAACACGCGCCTGGTCGGCGGGAAGTGGGTGCCCACGTTTCCCAACGCCAAGTACGTGATGGTGGGCTCGGAGTTCGAGTACTGGAAGCGTGAGCAGGAGGAGGGGCGCGACGCCTCCGGCTGCTTCGCCGACAGCGTGGCGCCGATCATCGGGGCCGGCAAGGCGATGCTGGTCGACGAGACCTGCAAGATCGACGACCACCTGCGCTTCGAGCCCTCGCATGGCCACACCCCGGGCCATTCCTGCGTGCGGCTCACGACCAAGACGGGCGAGGCCGTCTTCTCCGGCGATCTCATGCATCGCGTGGTGCAGGTGGCGGAGCCCCAGTGGTCGAGCAGGTTCTGCACCGACATGGCGCACGCCGCGCGCACCCGCAAGGCCTTCGTGGAGCAGATGGCGGACTCGGGCGTGCTGATCTGTGCCGCGCACTTCCCCCGCCCCGGCTTCATCGTGAAGCGGGCGGGCGGGCTCCGCTTCACCCCCGCCCCGGAGGCCTGAGATGGCGCTGCCGCTCGAAGGGATCCGCGTCATCGAGCTGGGCGGGGCCTTCGCCGGCCCATTCGCCGCCGGCATCCTCGCTCGCATGGGCGCCGACGTGATCAAGGTGGAGCGTCCTGAGGGCGACGACGCGCGAGGCTGGGGTCCGCCGTTCTGGCACGGCGTGTCGCCCGCCTACCTCGCCATGAACTCCGACAAGCGCGGGATCACCCTGGACCTGAAGGACTCGAAGGACGTCGCCTGGCTCATGGACGAGGTCACGCGCGCCGACGTGCTCGTGCACAACATGCGGCCGGGCGTGATGGAGGAGCTGGGGCTCGGCCCCGACGTGATGCTGGCGAAGAACCCGCGCCTGGTCTACGCGTCGATCTGGGCGCTCGGCCGCACCGGCCCACTCAAGCTGAACCCCGGCTTCGAGCCCATGGTGCAGGCCTTCTCCGGGCTCATGGCCATGAACGGCGACGAGGACAGCCCGCCCACGCGGATCGGCACCTCGCTGCTCGACTTCGGCACCGGCATGTGGGCGGCCATGGGCGCGCTCGCCGGCATCATCCAGCGCGGCCGCACCGGCAAGGGCTGCGTGGTGGATGCCTCGCTGCTCGAGACCGCGCTCGGCTGGCTCACCGGCCACTACGCCTCGTACCGCATCTCCGGCGAGGTGCCGGTGCGCCACCGCACGGGGTCGAGTCGGCTCATCCCCTTCGAAGGCTTCGAGACCAAGAACGGCGAGATCATCATCGCCGCCGGGAACGATCGGCTCTTCGCCAAGCTCGCCGCCGCCCTCGGGCACCCCGAGTGGGCGACGGATCCGCGCTATGCGAAGAACACCGGGCGCTCGGCCAACAAGGCGGACATCCTCGGCAAGATCCGCGAGATCATCGCCACCCGCACCAAGGGCGAGTGGGTGGATGTCCTCGAAGCGGCGGGCGTGCCGTGCGCGCCCATCCACTCGCTGCCGGAGATCGTGGAGCACCCGCAGACCAAGGCCATCGGCATGCTCCAGCCCGTGCCGGGCGCGAGCGACCTCGAGCTGGTGGCGCTGCCGCTGAATTTCGACGGCGAGAAGCCGCGCATCCGCCGCGCGCCCCCCAAGCTGGGCGAGCACAACGCGGAAATACGCGGGACCAGGGAGGCACGGTCATGACGGGTGCGGCGGCAGGCGGCAAGATGATGAAGGCGCAGTTCTATCAGGGCGCGCGGCGTTTCGTCCCCGGCACCGCGCCCGTGCCGACGGCCGGCCCGGGCGAGGCCTTGCTGCGCGTGCGGCGCGTGGGCATCTGCGGCACCGACCTGCACATCTACGAGGGGCACCTGGACGCGCGGGTGGGCAAGGGCCGCGTGATCGGGCACGAGACCTTCGCGGAGGTCGTGGAGGCGCCGACGGGCGCGGCGGTGCGCGCGGGCGACCGTGTCGTCGTCAATCCCGTTGTTTCCTGCGGCGAATGCCGGGCCTGCAAGATGGGCGCGTCCTATGTCTGCTACAACCTGAAGGTCCGCGGCGTGGACGTGGACGGCGGCATGCGCGAGCTGTACCCGGTGCCGGTGGACCGGCTCCTGAAGGTCCCGGACGCGCTCAGCGACGACCACGCCGCCCTCATCGAGCCCCTCGCCGTCGCGACCCATGACGTCAACCGCGCCCAGGTCAAGCCCGGCGACTCGGTGCTGGTCTTCGGTGGGGGCCCCATCGGCGCCCTCATCGCCATGGTGTGCCGGCACCGGGGGGCGCGCGTCGCCGTGGCCGAGATCAATCCCTTCCGCGTCGAGATGCTGAGGGGCCTGGGTCTCGAAGTCGTGGGGCCGGACCGTGACGTCATGAAGTTCGTCCCCGAGTGGACGAACGGCGAGGGCGTGGACGTGGCCTTCGAGGTGACGGGCAATCCCAAGGCCGTCCGCCTCATGACGGACGTGGTACGCGTCTGGGGTACGATCAGCATCGTCGCGATCCACTCGGAGCCGATGCCGGTGAACCTTTTGGCGATGTTCTCCCGCGAGCTCAACATGCACGCGAGCCGGCTCTACACCTGGGAGGCGTGGGAAGAGGCGATCCGCCTCGGCGCCACCGGCGCGGTGACGCTGGGTCCGCTCGTCAGCAAGAAGATCCCGCTCGAGGCGCTCGGCGAGGGCATGGAGCAGGCCCTCAAGGGCGGCCCCGTGATGAAGGTGCTGATCGACCTCACGCAGTAGCGGATGTCCGGCGCCGCAGGCAATCGAATGTCGGGGCCTTTCCCCACCGAGCGCGCGGCCAAACGGGCAGCGCTGCTCGCGGCGGTGGAGTCGATCCGCAGCGTGGTCGCCGCGGGCGGCGAGGAAGCCGAGCGTCTCCACACGCTCCCGTCGGCGACCATCCAGGCGCTCTGCGACTCGGGCCTTCTCTCCATGAAGGTGCCCGAGACTCTCGGCGGCGCCGAGGCGGACCCCGTCACCCAGCTCGAGGTGCTGGAAGCACTCACGCGGGTCGAGGCCTCCGCGGGCTGGTGCCTCATGGTTGCTACGACCGCGGTGGGGCTGCCAGCCGGCTTCCTTCCCGATGCCGCCGTCGGCAAGATCCTCGCGGGCGGGCGCGTGCCACCCGCCGCCGTGGCCATCATGCCCACCGGCGTCGCCACGCCGGTGGACGGCGGCTATCGGCTGACCGGGCGCTGGCCGTTCGCGAGCGGCGTCCCCCACGCGGAGTGGCTCACCGCCGGATGCTGGGTGCGGCGCGACGCGACCGACCCGGGCACGCGGTACATCATGGTCTTCCCCGCCGCGTCGGCCATGCTCCATGACAACTGGCGTGTGGCGGGGCTCGAGGGCACCGGCAGCAACGACTTCTCGGTCACCGATCTCTTCGTTCCCGACGATTTCGCCTGGAACCCCGCCACCACGCCGCCCCGGCGCGGCGGCGCGCTGTTCCGGCTGGGCATGCCGGCCTTCGTGGCGTACGAGCACGTCGCCTTCGCCGTCGGGGTGGCACGGCGGGCCATCGACGCCGCCCTCGAGCTGGCGCAGTCCAAGCGGCGCGGGATGAATGCGCCCGCCGCCCTCTCGGAGCGCGCCCGCTTCCACGCCGTGCTGGGCCAGGGCGAGATGCGCGTCCGCGCGGCGCGGGCGGGGGCCATCGAGCTGTTCGAGGCGGCATGGAGCGACGCGCTCGCGGGCCGCACGCCCGACCGGCGCCGCCAGGCCGAGCTGCGCAGCGCGGCGGTGCACGCCACCGAGGTGGCGGCCGAGGTGGTGACCGCTCTCTTCCGCGCGGCGGGCGGCAGCGCCCTCTACCGCACCGGGGTCCTGCAGCGCTGCCTGCGCGACATTAACGCCGGCGCCCAGCACTTCATGGTGTCGGACTCGGCTTACGAGCGCCTGGGGCAGATGATGCTGGGCGTGCCCGACGTGGACCCCATGGGATGACGGGATCTCGCGCAATGGGCTGGCTGCTCGCGGGCGCGGTCGGGCTCGCCGCGCTGGTCACGCCGACGACCGCGCCTGCTCAGGCTCGGGCGAATCCACCGCTGGCCGGAGCGGAGCTCCTGGCCGCCCTGCGCGGCGGCGGCTACGTCATCTACTTCCGTCACGCCGATACCGATCACACCCAGAACGATTCACGCATGACCAGCATGGCGGACTGCGCCAACCAGCGGAATCTCACCGATGCGGGACGCGAGAATTCCCGCCAGATCGGCGACGCCATCCGGGCGCTCGGGGTGCCCGTCGGCGCGGTGCTGGCGAGTCCCATGTGCCGCACGGTGGAAACCGCGATGCTGGCATTCGGCCGCGCCGAGAGGAGCATGGCGGTGGTCGAGCGTGGTCCGGTCGCGTCCACGGGCACCCGGTCCTATACCGCGCTGCGCGCCTTGCTCTCGACACCCGTTCCCGAGGGAAGCAACACGATGGTCGTGGGCCACGGCAACCCGTACTACGCGATCGTCGGTCAAGATCACCTGGCGGAGGCCGAGGCGGTGGTGGTCCGGCCCGCGGGCACCAACTTCACCGAGGTCGCGCGCCTGACCCTGACCGGCTGGCGCGAGCTGGTGACCGCTCCGGCGAGCCGCTGACGCGGGCCGCGCGCTAGGCCAGCGGCACCAGGGCGGAGAGCCTCGACAAGTTCCCCACCACGCGCGTGATGTGGCCCTGGCCGGTGAGATCCTCGGCCAGCACCACGTCCCCCGGGCGGATGCGCGCCACCGTGCCGTCGCCCACCTCGATCTCCGCCTCGCCCGACAGCGTGATCGAGTACTGCCGCCGCGGCGCGCAGTGCCAGGCGAGCACGTAGCCCGGCGGCGCCGTCCGGAACGAGATGCCCTTGGCGGCGAGCATGGGCGTCCCCTCGCCGTGCGCGCCCTCCGTGTCGGTGAAGGGCCGCATGTCCGGCTTCTCCTCCACGATCCTCGACTGGCCGTCGCTGCCGCTGTAGAGCCTCCAGAACCTGGACATGTCGTCCCTCCCCTAGGATGCGGCGCCGCCGGCGAGCACGCGCTTCTCGTGGAGCGCGCTCAGGATCTCGTCGATCCCCGCCGACGCCCAGATGTCGAAGAACGGGGAGCGCTGCATGCCGAGGAACTCGCGGCCGTCCCGCTCCTTCCGCTGCTCCTCGCTCTCGCCCGGACGCGCCGCCTGCTGATGCCCCCGCACGCGATCCTTGTGGTAGATGGCCGGGTACTCGAAATAGCGGTGCAGTTCCTTCATGTCCTTGGTGTAGATCGCCACCACGGGCAGCGAGGCCCACTCGCCGCCGTCCTTCACGTTCAGGAACTCGAGCATCATATCGTGGTTGCCGTCGGGATAGGCGGCAGGGTCAGGGCGACGCACGCCCAGGATCTTCTGGCCATCACGATTGAAGATGCGCAGCTCGAGGCCACCCGCTTCGGCGAGGCGCGCGAGCCAGGGCAGATCGCGGCGGCAGTCGGACGACCAGTCCTCGGCGATGACGAGAATCTTCGCGGGCCCGTCCGGCTGGGCGGCCAGCCACTTGATGGCGGCGGCCTGATACTCGCTGAGGCGCGCCCGCTCGTAGCGTTCCCGGAACACCGCGCTGTTGTCCTTCCGGGCCGTCGGCTTCGAGCCGCTGTCGGGGAAATAGCCGCCCCAGGCCTCGCGGGCGAGGTTCTCGGGCGTCCCGACGTAGCGCACGTAGTCCTCGAACGTCCTTCCCTTGGCGAACCGCTGGGCGGTGACGACGCTACTGGCCATGGAGCTCGCTCCTTCCGTCAGACGGGGGAGGCGGGCGGCCGCTCGCCGACCGGCAAGATGGAGCGCCGGATGTCGGCCTGGACGTCGCGCACGATCCCCTCGGTGAACTCGATCGTGACCTCGTGCCGCTCCACCTCGAGGTGGCGCACGGACGAGAGCCACCAGAACAGCCGCCGCGTCCGCGGCCGCACACGGCGCCCGCGGTAGACGAGCGTGCGCCGGTCGTGCTCGCTCGTCGGAAAATGCTCGCCCTCCTCGGCGTTCGGCCCGCACAGGCGCAGCACGTCCTCATAGGTCGTCACGCCGGGTCGAATCTTCGCCAGCGTGTCCCGCGAGAGCACCACGCCGCTCCTTCGCTCGCGCGGCACCCCGCTGGAGACATGGATGCGCCCGGCCAGTCGCTCCGCGAGGTGGACGGAGGCGCGCCCGATCAGCGGCCCGACCGCGTAGCCGAGCACGAGCAGCGTGAGCGGGACCACGACCACCGCGATGGCCTGGGTGCGCGAGAAGTAGCCGTACTGCACGCTGAGCCGCTGCGGTGTCGCGCCCTCGCCGGTGTCGAGATAGAGCGAGACGACCTCGGTGCTCTCCGCCGTCTCGCTGGTGCTGCGCACGGCGGTGGGCGGCGCCACCGTGTCGATCTTGAGGTGGTCGGACTCGGCGAAGGTGACCGTCATCTCCGCGGGTGCGTCGCCCAGGCGCAGCACCCGGTCGCGGTGGGCGAGGTACATCCGATGCAGCGGGCGGCCCCGCACCTCGTTGTACGTCATCGAGAAGAGGCGGCGGTCGCCCAGTATCCAGTGCTCGAAGAAGGTCGACCGCTTCGCCTTCACCGCGGAGAGGCTCGGAATCTCGAGGGTCACGATCCAGTCGGGATCCGTGAGTCGCGGCCAGGCGGGGATACGGATCCAGGTCCCGGGGGCGCTGAGCCCCTGCGTCCCGCCCGTCTGCACGAAGGTGACGTAGGGGGCTCCGCTCTTCACGGGCTCGCGCCCCTGGACCGGACCCTCGCCGCTGAGCCGGCGCGCCCGCAGGACGAGGCGGCCCTCGTCGATGACGTCGTAGCGGAGGGCGGTCAGCTGCTCGGCGAGCGCCGGCTCGCGCGCGCCGAGGGTGGGGTCGCCCTTCACCTCGCCCGGCCAGAGCAGATAGAGGTCCGGCACCTTGGCGCCGGCCGGGGCCGTGACGCTGAACTGCAGCCGCACCGCCACCGGCCCTTCCTTCGGCGTGACCGCGGCGCGAATGCTCAGCGGCGCCACCCGCAGCTCCGGCGCCGGCGTCTCCGTGAAGAAGAGCTGCGCCCGCGCCGCCGGCGGCTCCGCAAGAACGCCGGCGACGGCGAGCGCGCCGATAAGCACACGGAGATGCGCGGCGGATCGCATGGCGAAGGCGATCATACCGCTAGTCGAGCCCCTTCACCGCCCGGTCGAGGTCGTCCGCGAGCTCGCCGGAGATCCGGGTGAGCGGCAGCCGGCACTCCGGCGAGGCGATCAGGCCCTGGCGCCAGAGGCAGTGCTTGAGCGGCATCGGATTGGCCTCGCGGAAGAGCAGCGGGATCAGGCCCTCGAGCGGCGTCCAGCGCGCGAGCGCCCCGCGATGATCGTTGGCGGCCATGCGCGCGTGGACGTCGAGGAAGCGCTCCGTCTTCACGTGGGCGGAGGCAAGGATGCCGCCGTCGCCGCCGTGAGCCAGCGTGGTGTAAAGCATGCCGTCGTCGCCCGTCATCACCGCGAACCCCCGCGGCCGGCGCCGCAGGAGATCCAGCGACTGGCCGAGGCTGCCGCTCGAATCCTTCACGCCGACGATGTTGGGCAGCTCGGCGAGGCGAAGCAGCGTGTCGTTGGCGAGGTTCACGCTCGTCCGGTAGGGAATGTTGTAGATGAGGATCTCGCGATCGGTCGCCTCCGCGATGCGCGTGAAGTGCTCGCGCATCCCGTCCTGGCTCGGCCGGTTGTAGTAGGGGCAGACGGACACGATGCCCTCGAAGCGGTGGCGCTCGAGCCGCCGGATGGTCTTCAGCACCTTGGCGGTGGCATTGCCTCCGATGCCGACGAACACCGGCACGCGTCCCGCCACCACGCGCACCGTCGCTTCCACGATGGCCTCGAGCTCGTCGTCGTCCAGGGTGGGACTCTCTCCGGTCGTACCGACGGGGAAGATCCCGTGCACGCCCTTGCCGAGGTAGTGCTCGATGAGCCGCTCGTAGCCGGCGAGATCCACGGCACCGTCCCTGAACGGGGTGATGATGGGCAGCCAGATACCCGCGATCTGCGTTCGCCGTGTCATGTCTGTCTCCCGTGCGCGTCGTCGCGCGAGGCTCCCGAAACGCAAAAGGCCCGCGACCGGTGGTCGCGGGCCTCGTGGGTCCGAGAAGGTTGAGGATGCCTGCTGGCCTAGGGCTCTCCTCCGGCGCGCGCCACCGCGGTCGCTGGGCGTCCCGGATAGGGGGACCCCAGCCGGCTCTTCTGGTCGGCGCGCTTGAACCGTGGAGACATCGTGTTGTTCTTATACGGGCGGGCTCGTTGTCCTGTCAACCTGCTCCGCCGCGGGTCGGCTCCCCGTGGTACAACAACCGAGGCGGAGGCATACCATGATGAACGCCTTCCTCCTCGCGCTCGGCTTCGTGCTCGTCGCCCTCGGCGTCACGCCGGCGGGGACGCCGGCGCGCGCGGAAGCTCCGGCGGAGGTCCTGGCCATGGGCGTGCCCCGGCCCCTCCAGCTCGCGGTGGACGGCCGCGTGCTGCTCGTGCTGAGCCCGGGGCTCCGCGTCGACTCCGCGGGCGAGATCTACCGTGTCCCCCTCGACGGCGAGGCGCCGCTCGATCTTGGCGGGCAGCCCCGCATCCACATCCCGTTCGCGGCCGATGGCGGGACCACCCTTGGCAGCCTCGCCCTCGATCCGGGAAGCGACACGCTGTACCTGGGAGAGGAGAACGGCAAGCGGCTCTGGCGTCTGGGCGGTGACGGCCACCTCGCCCTCTACGCCACCGGACTCCGACGGCTTCAAGGCGGCAGCACGCTGGCATTCGACGCGACCGGGCGACTTCTCGTCGTCGACTACGCCGACCGAAGCGACGAGCGCGCCACACCCGGCCTCGAGCAGCTCCGCGACGACGACTACCGTGGGCCGCTCGTATTCCGGATCGAGCTCGATCCCGGCTTCGCACTGCCCCGGCGCGTCGCCAACCTCCTGCCCCTCTGGCCCCGCGCGGTGCGCGGGCGCGCGAGCGGCGGGCTCCTGCCCTACCTGGTCGCGGTGGCGCCGCTGCCGCGCAACGAGGTGCTGCTCCTCAGCTCCACGGGCGAGATCTACCGCCTGTCGAGCGATGGCGCGTTCTCGGTGTTCGCCCGGTTGCCGCGAGGCCAGTACAATCGGATCAACATGGTGGCGGGATTGGATGGCACCGTCTACGTGAGCGGCGGCTTCTTCAGCGGAGCGGTCTTTCGCGTGACGCCGGACGGGACGGTGACGACCATCGCCTCCGGCCTCGTCGACCCCGAGGGCATCGCGCTGGACGCGCGCGGCGTCCTCTACATCGCCGAGTCCGGCCAGCATCGAATCTTGAAACTTCGCACGCCGTGAGCGGGAGGGGGCGAGATCGATGACCCAGCAGGTTCCCCGAGTGCACGAGATGGAGCATCACGCGGCGGAACGGGTTACCACGCGGCCGGTCGTTTCCGGCACCCAGGGCGTCGTCTCCGCCGGGCATCCGCTCGTCGCGATGGCGGGCATGCGCATGCTGCTCGCGGGCGGGAACGCCTTCGATGCGGCCGCGGCGGCGGGCTTCGCCGCTGCCGTCGTCGAGCCCACGGCCTCCTACACCCTCCTCGGCGAATGCGTGGCGATGCTCCACGACGCGCGCCGCGGCGAAACGCGCGCGCTGAGCGGCCAGGGCACCGCGCCCGCGCTGGCCACCATCCCATTCTTCCAGGGCCGCGGGCTCGATCGCATTCCCACCGGGCCGGGCGCCGACGCGCACCTCTCGTTCACGGTGCCTGGCGCGATCGACGCCTACCTCACCCTCCTCGAGGCCTATGGGACCCGCACGGTCAGCGAAGTGCTGGCGCCCGCGCTCCAGTACGCCGAGCGCGGCTTCCCCATGTACGAGTACATGCAGCGGATGCTCGGGATCCCCGAGTCGCGCAGCCAGTTCGACCTCTATCCTCCGGGTGGGCACGACGTGTTCTACCCCGGCGGCGGCGTGCCGACCCTCGGCCAGCTCCTGGTCCAGCCCGCGCTGGCCGGCACGCTGCGCCGCATCGCCGAGGCCGACACGCAGGGGCGTGGCCATCGCCTCGCCGGAATCGCGGCGGCGCGCGCCCGCGTCTATCGGGGCGATCTGGCCGACGCCATCGGCGGCTTCTCCACGCGGCTGGGCGGGCTGCTCCGCGCCTCCGACCTCGCCGACTATCGCGCGCAGATCGAGGCGCCACTGCGCGTGAGCTTCGCGGGACGCGAGATCCTGGGCCAGTCGGTGTGGACGCAGGGCCCCGTGCTCATGCAGGCGCTCGGCATGCTCGCCGGCTTCGACCTGCGCGCCCTCGGCCACAACTCCGCCGCCTACATCCACGTGGTGGCGGAGGCGCTCAAGCTCGCGTTCGCCGACCGCGAGCGCTACTACGGCGACCCCCGGTTCGCCTCCGTGCCCATCGCAGAGCTGCTCGCCCCGTCCTACGCGCGCGAGCGGGCGGCGCTGATCCGACTCGACCGCGCCGCCGCCGAGGCGCCGGCGGCGGGCAATCTCTGGCCGGATGGCGGCGCGCAGGCCAGGCGGAGCGCTGGCGCCGAGGATCCGCGCGCCACCGCGCCGGTGCCCGACGGCACCACCCACATCGCCGCCATCGACCGCGACGGCAACATGATCGCGCTCACCCCGAGCGGCGGCGTATTCCGCAAGTCGGCCTTCGCGGCCGAGCTGGGCTGCACGCTCAGCACGCGCAGCGAGATGTTCGTGCTCGACGAGGGGCATCCCAATGCCCCCGCCGCCGGCAAACGGCCGCGTACCACGCTCGTGAGCTATCTCATCTGCACGAACGGGACGCCCACCACCACCGTGGGCTGCCCGGGGGGCGACGATCAGGCGCAGGCGGATCTCCAGATCGTGCTGAACCTGCTGGTCTTCGGCATGAATCCCCAGCAGGCGGTGGAGGCGCCGCGCTTCTCCACCCAGACCCTGACCAACTCGTTCTACCCACGCGCATACAAGCCCGGTGTGCTCAACGTGGAGCCGGGCATTCCCCAGACGACGCGCGACGAGCTCGCCGCCCTCGGCCACCTCGTCACCGAGATCGGCGCCTGCGGCATCGGCGCGGTGGTCACGCACCGTGACCTGGCGAGCGGCGTGCTCTCCGCCGGCGCGGACCCGCGCCGCCCAACCTACGCGCTGGCCTGCTAGAGGGCGCTCGCCGCGATGTTGACGGTCAGGGCGAGGAGCGCGGCGTTGAAGAAAAACGACACGATGCCGTGGGCGGCCACCGTACGGCGGATCGCCTTGCTCGTGATCCCTACGTCGGAGACCTGGGACGTCATCCCGATGACGAAGGAGAAGTAGACGAAGTCCCAATAGTCCGGCTCCTTTTCGTCGCCGGGAAACGCCAGCCCGCCCACGCCGCCGTCACCGTAGAACTCGTGGGCGTAGTGCACCGAGAAGATCGTGTGGATGAGCGTCCACGACAGCACGATGGTCGCGGTGGCGAGGACCAGGTCGCTCCCTTGCTTCGGGGCGTCGCCCATGCCGACCTTGCCGAGCAAGAAGACGATGGCAAGCAGGCTGGCGAGGGCGGAAGCGACGGTGACAAAGAGAATGCCGACGGCGCCCTCGTCCTGGCTGGACGCGTGAAGCCGTATCGCGGCCACGTCTGACCGCGCCATCATCCCGAACGTCAGGATCACGTAGAGCAGAGCGCCCATGTCCCAGCCGACCAGCGCGCGCATCCCCCACCGCGAGCTCGGCAGCGCGTGGAGCGCCAGGCCCACCGCGACGCCCACGAGGATGCTCACGAAGATCCGCGGATGCTTCCGTATGATGCGCCATGGGCGCGGCCCGGTGATCTTCGGGATCTTCAGCGCTCGCGACGCCCTTGCCGTCATGGTCACCTCGCTCCGGCGCGGTGATCGTGCCCCAACGCCGGAGAGAGGTCAACCGGGCGGCGCTACGACACCCGCTGGATGAACGCGCGGTCCTCCACCAGGATGCAGCCGGACTGGGCGGCGCGCTTCGCCACCTCCGTGTGTTCCGGGTCGGTGGCGAGCGCCTCGCGATACCGCTCGTAGGCGCTGAGGCTGGGGAAGTCGATGAGGGCGAGGGCGGCGTTGGTGGCCCCGGCGAACCGGGTCGGCGCATAGTAGCCGGCGACCTTGCCGCCGCACCGCTCGATGGGGCCCGCCAGGCCGCGCGCGTAGGCCTCGAAGTCGGCCAGCTTGAACGGGTCAATCGTGTAGCGAATGCTGAGAGTGAGCATGTTGTCCTCCTCCTTGCCGCCAGTATCCGGCGATGCGCTCGCGCGTCCACCGGGAACGCTTCGATCCGCGTCGAACCGTCCCCGCTTGCGGGAGCCCGCGCACGGGCCTAGGGTAAGTGCATGCGCGATACCGACATGCTGTCCGGCGTGGCCGGCCTCCTCGGCGAGCCTGCGCGCACGCGCATCCTGACCGCCCTGCTCGGCGGCTGCGCGCTCACCGCGAAGGAACTCGCCTACTTCGCGGGGGTCGGTGCACCCACCGCCAGCAGCCATCTTTCGCGCCTCGTCGGCGGCGACCTCCTCGTGATGGAAAAGCAGGGACGCTGCCACTACTACCGGATCAAGTCGGCGGAGGTCGCCCACGCGATCGAGGGGCTGATGGTGGTGGCCTCGGCGCCGCGGCAGAGCTGGCCGCCCAATCACCGCGTCGAACCCGCTCTGCGCGACGCGCGCCTGTGCTACGACCACCTGGCTGGCCGCCTCGGTGTCGCGCTCTGCGACATGCTGCAGCGCCGCGGCCACGTCGTGCTGATGGACGAGGGCGGCGAGGTCACGCCGAGCGGCGCGCGCTTCCTGACCGGCCTCGGGGTGGATCTCCCGGGGGCGCGCCGCGCCAGGCGCCACTACTGCCGCGGCTGCATCGACTGGACCGAGCGCCGCCACCACATCTCGGGCGCGGTCGGCGCGGCCCTCGCGGCGACCTTCCTCGAGCGGCGCTGGATCGTCCGCGTTCCGGACAGCCGAGTGCTGACCGTCACCGCGCGCGGCAGGGAGAAGCTCGCCGAGCTGAAGGTTGCCGACTATGCCGGCGCGCCTGCTCCTCCGCGGCTGCGGGTGGTGGCGGGGCGGGCTTGACGCGGCTGCACTCCCTCCGCTAGAGTCGCGGCGCTCCGTCCGGCTGTGATTCGTCCCGTGCCACGACCGACTATCGGGAGGAACCGCCATGGACTCGGATCCCCGCGCCGTCAGCCGCCGTGACCTCTTGAAGCTCGCGGGCGCCGCCGTCATGGCGGGTGCCGCGGGCAGCTCCCTCGACCTGCTCCGTCCGGGCCCCGCCGCCGCCCAGACGCCCAAGCGCGGGGGGGTGCTACGCCTGGCGGGCTTCGACGCGCCGCACTTCGATCCTTTTCAGACCCCGCACTGGTGGACGTTCATCTACACGTCGCTGACGCACGGGGGGCTCGTGCGGCACAAGGCCGGGCCGAGCGTGCCGCCGGGTACGCTTCCCATCGAGCCGCACCTGGCCGAATCGTGGGAGCAGCCGAACGACACGACGTATATCTTCAAACTGCGCAAGGGCGTGCGGTGGCACGCCAAGCCGCCCGTCAACGGCCGCGAGCTCGTCGCGGACGACGTTGTCTACACCTTCCAGCGGGCGCTCACCGTGAAGGGCAATCCGAACCGGGCGACCTTCGAGGAGATCGACCGAATCGAGGCCCTGGACCGCTACACCGTGCGCTTCACCATGAATCAGCCGTTCGCATGGTTCCTCAATAGCCCGGCCCTCACGGCCATCCTGCCCAAGGAGGCGGCGGACAAGGACGGCATGTTCAAGACGCCGGAGACGGTGATCGGCACCGGGCCGTGGATGCTCGAGCGCTACGAGCCCAACGTGCGTGTCTCCTTCGTGCGGAACCCGAACTACTTCCAGTCCGGGCTGCCGTATGCGGACGCCGTCGAGTTCCGCATCGACACCGATCCCGCTTCGAAGCTCGCGGCCTGGCTCAGCGGCCAGTACGACTTCGCCCCCGAGATCCACATGACGTTCCAGCGCTCCGATCTCGACGTGGTGAAGCGCCGGAAGCCTAATTTACAGACGGCGGAGTACACGTGGCTGATCTCGACGTTCGGGGTGCCCAAGCTCGAGGCGGAGGCGTTCAAGGACGTGCGCGTGCGCCGCGCTCTCCACATGGCGGTCAACCTCAACGAGGTCATCAAGGTCAACCCCATGGGCTACGGCTTCGGCGCGCCCAATCCGCTCGTGCCGGCCGCGATGACGGAGTGGGCGATCCCGATCAATCAGCTCACGCCCGAGGGGCGGCAGCTCTACGAGGCCGATCCGGAAGGGGCCAAGCGACTCCTCGCCCAGGCGGGGCAGAGCGGGCTCAAGTTCCCCGTGGAATCGTCGGGCACCTGGGGCACCGCGTTCTCCGACGTCGTGCAGGCCATCCTCAGCGAGTGGAAGCGCAGCGGTATCGAGACCGAGCTCAAGCTCAAGGAAGGCAACGCCTTCATCGTCTCGAGCCTGGCCCGGAGCTTCGAGAAGATGATCATCACGCTGCGGGGCGGCGCGACCACGCCCGATCCCTACCTGATGAACCTCCTGCCCGGGCGCCCGCAGAACGTCGCCGGCGTCAACGATCCCAAGCTCACCGAGATGATCCTGCTGCAGCGGCGAATCTTCGACGAGAAGAAGCGTCGCGAGGTCCTCTTCGACATCCAGCGGCACTTCGCCCAGCAGGCCTATCAGCTCTTCGTGAGCCCGGCCGCCCGCGTGATCTCGGCCTGGGAGCCGTACGTGCGGAACTTTGCGCCCAACATCGGCAACGACTACGGCGGCCGGCTGATGGGCGTCTGGCTCGACCGCTAGCGTCCGCCTCCGCTATGTCCCGACGCCGGGGCCGCGCGTCACCGCGCCCAGCGGCACGAACGTGCGCGCGATGAGGTCGCGGGCACGCTCGGGATCTACGCCGTTGGCCTGCTGGCAGGGCGTGGAGTCGGCGAAGATGCGCTCGGGGTCGGCCCAGAGGCGGTACTTCTTGAAGGTGTCCTCGAACTCGATGCCGAGGGCGCGCGCAAATACCGTCAGGTAGTGTTCAATGGCGATGGGCCGCTCCGCCTCGAAGGGGCAGAGCTGGCGCTGGCAGCCGTGATACATGCCGGCGAAGGTGTCGGCGCCCATGGCCAGCGCGCGGTCGAGCTCGCCCAGCGCGAGGGCGCGCCAGGCCTCGGGTCCCAGATTCGTCATGAGCGCGGGGTTGCAGCTCCGGCCGAAGCGCGTGTCGGGCGGTAGATCGACGAGCGTCACGCCCGGGACCGCGCCGAGCAGCCGCCGGCCCGCCTCGCCCTCGCGCAGCCGCGCCTCTCCGACTCCATGGCCGTGCACCGCCACCCGGCGCGGCGCCACCGGCGCCAGCGCCAGGTCCCCGAGCCGCCGCGCGAGGAATTCGGCGGTGTGGCTCACCGGAAAGGGCAGCTCGAGCTGCTGCACCTCGTCGTAGAAGTAGATGCAGGACGGGCACCACATCACGACTTCCTGCGGCGTGTAGCGCTCGAAGTGCTCCAGGGTGCGCCGGTTCATCCCCGTCGACGCCGCGGTGTCGCCGTTCTGGTGATGCACGATGCCGCAGCAATAGGTGGGGCCGCCCACCGCGATGTAGTCGAGGCCCAGGCGGTCGAAGATCGCAGTGACCGTCTGGATCATGTGCGACGTGCGGAGCACGTTGCAGCCGAGGTAGAGGACGATGTCGTGGTGCTCGGTGTCGCGTTCCGGGGCCGCCGTCCGCCAGATGCGCTCGTCCGGGCGGGTCATAAGATTCTGCGCGACCAGGATGTCGCCGAAGTACTGCTTGTAGTCGAAGGCCATGTCCCCTCCTCGTCGGTGCGCTCGATGCTACGCGGCGGCCCGCGTCAAGTCAAAGTGTGCGATGCTCGCGAGCAGGAGGATTCCCCATGAGCGTCACGGCCCCGCTGCTGCTGGAGAAGGATGGAGCTATCGGCTGGATCATCTTCAACCAGCCGGAGAAGCGGAACGCGGTCAGCCAGGAGATGTGGCAGCTCATGCCCGGCTACGTGGACGACCTGGTCTCTGACGACGCCATCCGTGTGGTCGTCCTCCGAGGCGCCGGCGATCAGGCGTTCGTCTCCGGCGCCGACATCTCCCAGTTCAAGGACCGCCGCCGCAACATGGCCGACGAGGCGGAATACCGCCGCATCTCTGCCCGCGGCGGCCAGGCGCTCGCCACCATGCCGAAGCCGCTGCTCGCCATGATCTACGGCGTGTGCGTGGGCGGCGGCGTGGGCATGGCGCTCAACTGCGATCTCCGCCTCGCCGCCGACGACGCGCGCTTCGGCATCCCCGCCGCGCGCCTCGGGCTCGGCTACCACTACAACGGCATGGACAAGCTGATGAAGCTGATCGGCCCCGCGCACACAAAGGAGCTCTTCTTCACCGCGCGCACGGACTTCAGCGCGCAGGAGGCCCTTCGCTGGGGCCTCGTGAACCAGGTCGTGCCCAAGGCGGAGCTGGAGAGCTTCACGCGCGACTATGCCCTCAAGATCTCGCGCAATGCTCCCTTGACCATCGGTTCGGCGAAGACCACTGTGGACATGCTGCTACGGCCGGAGGCCGAGCGGGACTTCGGCCTCCTCGACAAGCTCATCGCCGACTGCTTCAACAGCGAGGACTACCAGGAGGGCGTGAAGGCCTTCGGCGAGAAGCGGCGCCCCGTCTTCAAGGGCCGCTGAGCGGACGGCGCGCGTCGAGGCGCGTGCTCTGGTAGGTCGCGCCCTCGCCCATGTCGCTATAGCGCGTGGAGCAGAGGTTGTTGATGGTGCCCGCGTGCGCCTCGCCCGAGGGGCGCTGCCCGGGCACGAAGGCCACCCCGCGCTGGGTCTCGTCGCTCACCCTGAGTGTGAACGTCGCCGTGCCCACGTCATTGAAGAGCTCCACCGGCGCGCCGTTGCGCAGGCCGCGCGCCTTCGCGTCGTCGGGATGGAGCACGCACTCGGGCGGCCCCGCCTTCTTCCGCAGGGCGGCCACGCCGGCATAGGCGGTGTGGGCCTGGAAGTAGCCCGGCGCGGTGAGGAGGCGCAGCGGATAGCGCGCCGCCTGCGCGGCCTCGTCCGGATCGGCCTCCCAGTCCGGCATGGCCGGGAGGCCCTGCGCGGCGAGGGACGCCGAGTAGAACTCGAGCCGGCCGGAGGGCGTGCCGAAGCGCCGGCCCGGTCCGACCGCGAGCGGCTCGCCCGCCTTGATTGAGCCGGCGCTGCGGAGCGCGGCGGGATCGAGGCGCGCCGCCGGCCCCCTGGCGTTCCGGAAGAAGGCGCGCAGCAGCGCATCGGTGTCCATGGAAAACACCGGATCCTGAAGGCCAAGGCGCCGGGCCAGCTCCTGCGCGAGCCGGCGATTGGGCCACGCCTCTCCCTGCGGCGGCACCACCTGGGGAATGAACTGTACCCAATACGTGCCGTAGGCGCGAACCAAATCCTCGCTCTCGTAGTGGGTGGCCGCGGGCAGGACGAAGTCCGCATAGCGCGCGGTGTCCGAGAGGAATGGATCGTGCACCACCGTGAAGAGATCCTCGCGCGCGAGCCCACGCCGCACCGCCGCCGCGTCCGGGCACGTCACCGCGGGGTTGTTGGCGGCCACGAACAGCGCGTGGATGGGCGGATCCTGGAGCGTGAGCAGCGCCTCGCCCAGGCGTGAGTGGTTGACGAGCCGGGTCGCCGCGGGACCCGAGGGCTTACGGATCGCGCTCGAGTCGAACCCGAAGCCCGCCGCGGTCATGAGGAGCGCGCCGCCGCCCGGCTTGGCGTAGGCGCCCACCACGCCCGGGAGCAGCGCCACCGCGCGCACCGCCTGGCCGCCCTGCGTCGAGCGCGACATCCCCTCGCCCAGGCGGATGAACGGCGCCCGCGCACGCCCGTACAGGCGCGCGAGCCGCTCGAGATCGGCCGGGGACACCCCGGTGATCTCGGCGACACGCTCGGGAGTGAAGCGCGGCAGGACTTCCGCCTCCAATCGCTCGAACCCCACGGTGTGCTGCGCCAGATAGGCGCGATCGCAGAGCCCCTCACGAACGAGCACCTGCATCACGCCCAGGGCGAGCGCGGCGTCGGTGCCCACGTTCACCCGCAGATGCCAGTCGGCGCGCGCGGCGGTGGCGCTGCGCCGCGGCTCGATGACGACGAGGGTCGCGCCCTTGGCGCGCGCCCGCTCGAGCAGCGGCCAGATGTGCACGTTGGTGGTGAGGAGGTCCGCGCCCCAAGCGATGATGAGGTCGGAGTCCACCACGCTCTCCGGGTCGGAGCCGCCGACGCTCCCGCACGCGGCATCCCAGCCCGCTTCCGCGCAGGTGTCGCAGACCGTGCCGGCCTGGAGCCGCGTGGAGCCGAGGGCGTGGAAGAGGCCGAGCATCAGGCCGCGATTGAGCTGGCCCTGATGGGCGCTGTAGGCGTAGCCGAGGAGCGCGAGCGGGCCGTCCTCGGCGATGATGCGTCGCCACCGCTCCACGATCTCGCCCAGAGCCTCGTCCCACGACACCGGCGCGAAGCGCCCCTCGCCCTTGGCGCCGACGCGGCGCTGCGGACGCAGCACGCGCTCGGGCGAGTGCACCAGCTCGTGCTCGCGATTCACCTTTGCGCAGGCGAAGCCCTGCGTCATCGGATGATCGGGATCGCCCTGGAGCTTGAGGAGACGCCCGTCCTCGACGGTGGCGACGAGCGAGCACTGATCGGGGCAGTCGTGCGCGCAGGCGGTGCGGATGGTCTGGGTCACGCTACAGTTTTACCGCATCCCCCACGGCGGCGTCGGAAAACGTGGCTTCCCCACGGCGACCTCGTCGGGCCACACGATGACCTGGCGTCCCTCCTGCCACTGGATGGTCACCATGCGGTGGCCGATCTGATAGCCGCGCTCGTCCACGTCGAAGCCGCCGAACACGGTGGTGGTGGCGAGCCGGAGGAGATAATCCCGCAGGCGCTCGGTGTCGAGGCTCTGGACGCGGTTGATGGTCTCGGCCATGAGCATGCACGCGGCGTACGCCGCGGCGGCGTGATAGGACGGCGGCCGTCCGAACTCGCCCTCGTAGGCGGCAGCGAACTCCCGCGCGCCGGGATAGGCGAGGCCGGGCTCCCACTGGGAGGCCCCGTACACGTACTCCGCGGTGCGGCCCAACGCCTTGTGGAACTCCGGGAGGTCGCCGCCCACGGTGGTGCCGAACATCTTGACGTTCACGTCCAGCTCCCGCATCTGGCGCGTGATCGCCACCACGTCGTCGAAGTAGGTCGCGGCGGCGAGCACGTCGGGCGCCGCCGCCTTGACCTTGGTGAGGAGCGCGGCGAAGTCCGTCTGCGCCTTGGGGTAGGCCTCCTGCAGCACCACGTCCAGCCCGCGCTTCCGCGCCAGCGCGATGGCGCCCTTCACCGTGGTCTTGGGAAACAGCGTGTCCTCGTAGATCAGGGCGATGGTCTTGAGCCCGTTGCGCGCGGCAAGGTCGATGAGCCCCTCGAGGTACACCTCGGCCGGGGACACCATCATGATCACGTAGCGGCGGCCCCTTTCCCAGATGCTGCCGGCGGAGCCGAGCGGCGCCAGCATGAGCTTCTTGTACTTCTCCGTGACGTTGGCCACCGCCTCGGTGATCGCCGAGGAATACGGCCCCAGCACCAGCTCGACACGATCCTCGGTGATCAGCTTCTCGTAGAGGCGCACCCCGGTCTGTGGGTCGGAGCGGTCGTCGTAGACGACCATCTCGATGGGCCGCCCCATCACGCCCGCGCCCTCGTTGATCTGCTTCTGGCAGAACGCGTAGCCCTCACGGCCGTAGACGCCGGGCTTGGCGTAGGTGCCGGTGAGCGAGAGCGAGGCGCCGATGCGAATCGGCGCGTTCTGTGCGGCCGCGAGCAGCGGTGCGGCGAAGGTGAGGAGCAATCCCGTCAGGAGCGTGACGAGACGGAGCGGGCTCATGCGTAGTCCTCCCTCACCGGCCCATGCGGGCCAGCACCTCCTCGGCTTCGGCGACCAGCCGGCGCACCACCTCGCCGGCCGGCACGATCTCGTGAATCAACCCCGCCGACTGCCCGCAGGGCGCGTTGCCGTTGTCCACGTCGCCCTTCTCGCGGGCGAGGATCCCCGCGTCGCGGCCCACCCGCGCGGCCTGCACCGGAAACGGCTGGATCTCCGCCTCGCGTTTCTCCCACTCGCGCGTGAAATTGTTGCGGATCAGGCGGCAGGGCTTGCCGGAGGCGGCGCGCGTCACGACCGTGCCTTCCTCGTCGAGCGCGACCACGCGCTGCTTGTAGTTGTCATGGCAGTAGGCCTCGGGCGTGGCGATGAAGCGGGTGCCCAGCCACACCCCCTGCGCGCCGAGCGCCAGCGCGGCCGCGATACCCCGGCCGTCGGCCATGCCGCCCGCCGCCAGCACCGGCCGCGGAGCGAGCGCGTCCACGACCGAGGGAATCAGCACCAGGCCCGCGATGCGGCCGGTATGGCCACCCGCCTCGTGGCCCTGCGCGATCACCACGTCCACGCCGTTGGCCGCGTGATCGAGGGCTTGCTTCACGTTGCCGCAGAGGGCCATCACCTTCATATCCTGGCGGTGCGCCTGCGCGGTCACCGGACCCGGATTGCCGAGGCCGGCCACCATGACCGGCACCTTTTCCTCGACCGTGATATCGGCCCATGCGCGCACGGTGTCGGTGAACTGCTGCGCCTCGCTGCCACCCACCCGCACGCTCGCGAACAGGATGTCCACGCCGAAGGGCTTGTCCGTCTGGTCGCGGACCTTCTTGATCTCCTCGCGCAGCTCGCGTGGGGAGAGATTGGCGGCGGCGATGACCCCGAGGCCGCCCGCGGCGGAGACGGCGGCGGCGAGCGCCGAGCGGGCCACATAGCCCATACCCGCCTGGCAGATCGGGTACTGAATGCCGAGGAAATCGCAGATC
>DASTYT010000020.1 GCA_035764725.1 Candidatus Methylomirabilota bacterium
ATCCCGTTTGCTCCCCACGCTTTCGCGCCTCAGCGTCAGGAATTGCCCAGAGACCCGCCTTCGCCACCGGTGTTCCTCCCGATCTCTACACATTTCACCGCTACACCGGGAATTCCAGTCTCCTCTGCAATCCTCAAGAACGGCAGTTTCGATCGACGTTCTTCGGTTGAGCCGAAGGATTTCACGACCGACTTGCCATTCCGCCTACGCGCCCTTTACGCCCAGTAATTCCGAGCAACGCTTGCCCCCTCTGTCTTACCGCGGCTGCTGGCACAGAGTTGGCCGGGGCTTCCTCTGCAGGTACCGTCAGATGCCGGCGGTTATCGCGCCGACACCCATCTTTCCCACTGACAGTGGTTTACGACCCGAAGGCCTTCGTCCCACACGCGGCGTCACTCCGTCAGGCTTTCGCCCATTGCGGAAAATTCCCCACTGCTGCCTCCCGTAGGAGTCGGGGCCGTGTCTCAGTCCCCGTGTGGCTGGTCGTCCTCTCAGACCAGCTACCCGTCATAGCCTTGGTGGGCCGTTACCCCGCCAACTAGCTGATAGGCCGCGAGCCCCTCCAAGAGCGGCAGCTTGCGCCACCTTTCTTCCCCAGATCTTTCGACCCGAGGACCGTATCCGGTATTAGCCCCCCTTTCGAGGGGGTATCCCGAACTCTAGGGCAGGTTACCCACGTGTTACTCACCCGTGCGCCACTAGAACCGCCGAATTATTGCTAACCCGACAATTCTCGTTCGACTTGCATGTGTTAAGTACGCCGCCAGCGTTCGCTCTGAGCCAGGATCAAACTCGCCAAGATAAATCGACAAACTTGAAGCCTGGTCCCTAAAAGCCCAACCAATGATGTTGCGTCGGTCGAGCGCAAGGTACTCAGTAGTTACGGATGGTGCTCACACTTCTTCGGTGAGCCAGTAACATATGCGATTTTCAAAGAGCGGCGGGGTCAGGACCCCTGAAGAGTTGAAACAGGTCAGCTGGACTAATGAGGCCGGCTGCCCACTCTCAACCAACACATCCCGTCAGACATCAACAGGATGGGCAAGGAGTGATGATACTGATAGGCCTCGGGACTGTCAAGGGATCTTTCCACGAGGCTCCGCGCGCCAGATCGCGGCGTCTCGAGGCGGCATTACCGCGGAGACGCATGACTTTTCAGGCGGTTAGCTTGCGTCAGCGGCCGGACAGTCGCCCGGCGTAGTAGCTCCGCCGCCCCTTGCGGACGATCCAGAAGCGATCGTGCAGCGGCGCCAGGGTGCGCAAGGTGTCGGCGACGCCCGTGACGCGCTGGCCGTTGATCGTGACCCCGCCCCCGGCAAGGAGCTTCCGCGCCTCGCCCTTGGAATCCGCCGCGCCCACGCGCACGAGCAGATCGACGACCCCGAGCGCGCCCGCTTCGTCCGCGCCGATCTCGGCGGTGGGGATCGCGCGGCAGACCTGGTCCAGCTGCGTGGGCGCCAGCGCGACGAGGTCTCCTCCGAACATCGCGGCGCCGATCGCCTCCGCCTCCTTCATCGCCGCGCCG
The DNA here is from genome assembly GCA_035764725.1 of Candidatus Methylomirabilota bacterium. Lineage (NCBI taxonomy): Bacteria > Methylomirabilota (SeqCode) > Candidatus Methylomirabilota bacterium. The sequence goes on from DASTYT010000020.1 coordinate 1,526, forward strand.
CCGTGCACGAGCGCGGTGACCTCACGCGCGAGCACACGCTGCGCTTCGCGCCGCTCCGGCGCGGCCGCCGTCGCCCGCTCGAGCTCGGCGACCGCCTCGCGCGAGAGGAACGTGAAGTACTTGAGGAACTTCACGACGTCCGCGTCGCCCGTGTTGAGCCAGAACTGATACATCTCGTAGGGTGACGTCCGCGCGGCGTCGAGCCACACGGTGCCCGACTCCGTCTTGCCGAACTTGGTGCCGTCCTCCTTCGTCACCAGCGGATGCACGATGCCGAAGGCCTGCTCGCCGGCGACGCGCCGGATCAGCTCGATCCCCGCGGTGATGTTGCCCCACTGATCGGTCCCGCCGAGCTGGACACGGCATTCCTGGTCCTGGAAGAGACGCAGGAAGTCATAGGCCTGGAGGACCTGGTAGCTGAACTCGGTGTACGAGAGCCCGGCGTCCGCCCGTCCCATGCGCGCGCGCACGGATTCCCTGGCGAGCATGGCGCCGAGGGGAAAGTGCTTGCCGACATCTCGAAGGAATCCAATCGCGTCCATCTTGCCGAGCCAGTCGTAGTTGTTGACGAGGAGCGCGCCGGCCGGCCCCGACCCGAAGTCGAGGAAGCGCTGCACCTGGACCCTGAGCCGTGCCGCCGCCGCCGCCACCTGGTCCTCCGGGCTCAGCGCGCGCTCGCCCGCCTTGCCGCTGGGGTCGCCGATGAGCCCCGTCCCGCCCCCGATGAGCACGATGGGCCGGTGCCCCGCGCGCTGGATCCGGCTCAGCACCACGAGGCCCAGGAGGCTCCCCACGTGGAGGCTGTCCGCGGTGGGGTCAAAGCCGATGTAGGCGCGGCGCCCCGGGGTGGCGAAATGGCGATCGGCGTCGGCGGGGTCGGAGATGTCGCTGATGAGGCCGCGCCACTGGAGATCGTCGAGCAGCGCAGACGTGAAAGTCTTTGGATTCACGCCTGTATAATATCAACGATATGGCCACGCCCCCACGCGGGAAACGGCTCGGCTGGCTGCGGAGCCGGTGGTTCCGGACCCTCGCGTTCGCCCTCGTGGTCGTGTTCTTCCTGGGGGGCCTCGGGATCGGGGTCGCCGCCCTTTGGGCCTTCACCATCCTGCCCCGCTCCCTGCCCGCCGTCACCGCTCTGGAGAACTTCGAGCCCGTGCAGGGCACCAAGGTCTTCGACGACAGCGACGAGCTGATCACCGAATTCCACGTCGAGCGCCGCATCTTCGTGCCGCTCGCCCAGATCCCCAAGCCGCTCAAGGACGCGGTCATCGCCACCGAGGACGCGCGCTTCTACTCCCACTGGGGCGTGGACCCGATGGGTGTCGCGCGCGCGGTGTACCAGAACTTCCGCCACGGGCGCATCGTCGAGGGCGGCAGCACCATCACCCAGCAGCTCGCCAAGGTGCTCTTCCTCACCCCCGACAAGAGCCTCGACCGGAAGCTCAAGGAAGCCGTGCTGGCGGTGGAGCTCGAGCGCCGGTATCCGAAGGACCGGCTCCTCGAGATGTACCTCAACCAGATCTATTTCGGGCACGGCGCCTTCGGCGTGGAGGCGGCGTCCCGCACCTTCTTCGGCAAGTCCGTGAAGGAGCTCACGCTCGCGGAGAGCGCGCTCCTCGCCGGGCTCCCCAAGGCGCCCTCGACCTATTCGCCCTTCGACCATCCCGACGCCGCAAAGCGCCGGCGCAGCACCGTGCTCGCCCGCATGGTGGATGTCAACGCGATCAAGGACGCCGACGCCAAGAAGGTCGCCTCCGCGAAGCTCGAGCTGGTGCCGCCCGAGCGGCGGCGCACCACCGGCCAGTATTACCTCGAGTACGTCCAGCAGGCCCTGGAGTCGGCGTACGGCGCCGACCTCGTCTTCAAGGGCGGGCTCCAGGTCTACACGACGCTCTCGCCCTCGATGCAGCTCAAGGCCGAGCAGTCGCTGCGCGAGGGGCTCAAGGCGCTGGAGACACGGCGGCTGAAGGTCTCGGAGAAGGCGGGGGCGCCGCCGGCGACGGAGCGCCCCGAGGGCGCCCTGCTCGCCCTGGATCCGTCCACCGGCCACATCAAGGCCATGGTGGGCGGCTATGACTTCTTCAAGAGCGAGTTCAACCGCGCCATCCAGGCGCGGCGCCAGCCCGGCTCCGCCTTCAAGCCCTTCGTGTACATTGCCGCGCTCGAGTCGGGGCTCACGCCCGCGACGGTGGTCGACGACTATCCGATCGAGTTCCCCGGCGGCCCCAACAGCAAGCCCTGGAAGCCCGACAACTACGACCGCAAGTTCCGGGGCCCGGTCACCCTCCAGCAGGCGCTGGAGGAGTCGATCAACGTGGTGGCGGTGCGCGTGCAGGACCGGATCGGGCTCAAGCGCACCATCGACGTCGCCCGCCGCCTCGGTGTCGAGAGCCCGCTGGGTGAGAACCTGAGCCTGGCCCTGGGCACCTCCGAGCTGTCGCTGCTCGAGCTCACGTCCGCCTACGGCACCCTCGCGAATCATGGCGTGTGGATCCATCCCACCGCCATCCGCTACGTGCTCGATGCGCAGGGCAAGCTGCTCGAGGAGAACGTGCCCGACGGCAAGCAGGTCGTCTCGCCGGAGGTGGCCTACGTCGCCACCCAGATGCTCAAGGGCACCATCGAGCGCGGCACCGGGGTCGCGGCCAAGGCGCTCGGCCGGCCCGCCGCGGCCAAGACCGGCACCACCAACGACTACTCGAATGCCTGGTTCATCGGCTTCACGCCGCAGCTCGCCACCGGGGTGTGGGTCGGCTTCGATCGCCCGCGCAGCCTCGGCAAGGACGAGACGGGATCGCGCGTCGCGGTGCCGATCTGGACCACGTTCATGAGCGCCGCGCTCGCCGGGCAGCCCGCGGAGGACTTCCCCATGCCCGAGAGGGTCGTCGTGGTGCCGGTGGACCTCGACCGCGGGGACTGCACGCGCCCGGCCCCCATGGCCTTCGTGATCGGCACCGAACCGGCCCACGTCTGCGGGCAGGCCCGCTTCGCAGGCGGTGTCATTCGCGCCCTGCCCCCCGCCCCCGCCGTGACGGCGCCCCTGGGCGCGTCGCCGGCGGCCGCGGCGCCCGCGGCGGCGCCGCCCAAGGAGCCGACGCAGAACCCCTAGGCGTGGATCAGCCGGCGGCGGCCGCGGCGGCGCCGCCGAAGCGCCCGGCGACGGCGCCCCAGTCGCCTCCGGTGAGCAGCTCCTGGAACACCGGCACCAGCTCCCGCATCGGGACCCGGACCTGCAGCATGCTGTCGCGATCGCGGATGGTCACGCGCTGATCGCCCTGCTCGCCCTTCTCGGAGTCGCCCACCGTCTGCACGTCCACCGTCACGCAGTAGGGCGTGCCCACCTCGTCCTGACGGCGGTAGAGGCGCCCGATCGCGGCGGTGTCGTCGTAGACGACGCGCCAGTGCCTGGCCAGCTCGCTCCGGATGCCGTGCGCGGTCTTGACGATCTCCTCGCGCTTCTTGAGGAGTGGTAGCACCGCCACCTTGACGGGCGCGAGCTCGGGATGGAGGCGGAGCACCACCCGCTTCTCGCCCCGCACTTCCTCCTCCTGATAGGCCTCGGCGAGGAAGGCGAGAAGCGCGCGGTCCACGCCCGCCGCGGGCTCGATGACGTAGGGGACCACGTGCTCCTTCCGCTCCTCGTCGAAGTACGTCAGGGTCTTCCCGCTGAACTTGGCGTGCTGCTTGAGATCGTAGTCGGTGCGGTTGGCGATGCCCATCAGCTCGCTCCAACCGATGGGAAAGCGATACTCGATGTCGAGAGTGCGCTTGGCGTAGTGGGCCAGCTCGTCCTTCTCGTGCTCGCGCAGGCGGAGATTCGCCTCGCTCAGGCCGTAGCGTCGGAACCAGGCCATGCAGTCGGCGATCCACCGGTCGTGCCAGTACTCGTCGGCGGGCCGTCCCTCCACTGTCTCGTGGGGGTTCACGAAGTACTCGATCTCCATCTGCTCGAACTCGCGCGTCCGGAAGATGAAGTTGCCCGGCGTGATCTCGTTGCGGAAGGAGCGGCCGGCTTGCGCGATGCCGAACGGCAGCTTGAGCCGCATGGACTGCAGCACGTTCTCGAAGTTCACGAACATCGCCTGGGCCGTCTCGGGGCGGAGGTACGTGACGGCGGCGTCGTCCTCCACCGGACCCATGAAGGTCTTGAACATCAGGTTGAAATTTCGGGCCGTCGTCAGCTCGCCTTTGCCGCAGTCGGGACACAGGGTGCGGCGGGCGCCGCAGCGCGGACAGGCCTCGCCCGCCGCGATCTCGAACTTGTTGCCCTTGGTGGCCGGGCAGAAGTGCAGCCACGGCCGCGCGTCCACGTGATCGGCACGAAAGCGGTGCTGGCACTCGCGGCAGTCCACCATGGGGTCGGTGAACTGGTCCACGTGGCCACTCGCGCGCCACACGTTGGGATGCATGAGGATGGCGGCGTCGATGCCCACCATGTCGGGGCGCATCTGGACGAAGTCGCGCCACCAGAGCCGCTTGATGTTCTGCTTGAGCTCCACGCCGAGCGGGCCGTAGTCCCACACCGAGCCGGTACCGCCGTAGATCTCGCTCGACTGGAAGACGAAGCCCCGGCGCTTGGAGAGCGAGACGAGCGTGTCCATCGTGAGCGGCATGGCGCTCAGGATATCACGTGCGACGCGGGCCGGACGGCGGCTCGGCCACGCCCGCGAGCCCGCGCCGCGTCTGGCCGAGGAAGCGCAGCGAGCGAGAGGGCGCGCCGATCAGCCGCGTGAGCACGCCATCGAGCGTCTCGCTCAGCTCGCGCTCGACCTCCCGCCGGAGGGCGAGCGTCAGGCTCTCCTCCCAGCGCATCGCGCGCAGGCGCACGAGCGCCGTCACCGCGGCCCCGGAGATGGGCAGGGCCTGCTCGCCCGCCCCGCACGCGCCGCACACGAGGCCGCCCGCCTCGGTGTCCAGCGTCGCGCCGGGGAAGGGAAATGGACGGCCGCACTCGAGGCACCGGTCCAGCCGCGGGCGATGGCCGAGGAGATCGAGCGCGCGCGCCGCGAAGCAGAGGGCCACCCGCTCGGGCGCCGGCGCCCCCTCCAGGCCCCGCAGGCTCCGGACGAGGAGGCCGAACAGCGCGGGATGCGGATCCCGGTCGGCGGAGAGCCGGCTCAGCGACTCGCACATCCAGGCGCCGCGCCCGAGGCGGCCGAGGTCCTCGCGGACGGCCATGAAGGGGTGGACGATGTCGAAGTGATCGACCCGGACGAGCTCGCTGCGCCCGGTATCGAAGAAGACCAGCTCGCCGAGGGTGAGCGGCTCGAGCGCGGCGACGAAGCGCGACCGTGGCCGCCGCGCCCACTTCGCCACCCCGCGGACCTTGCCGTGATCGCGCGAGTAGAACTCGACGAGCCGATCCTGCTCCCCGAGCGCCCGCCGGCTTACCACCACCGCCCGTGTCCGGAAGAGCGCCATCAGGACGTGAGCAGGAACCCGAACTCGCGCAGGGCCTGCTCGTCCTTTCTCCAGTTCTTTCGCACCGAGACGCGGAGATCGAGATAGGTCTTGATGCCGAAGAAGCGCTCGAGCTCCTCGCGGGCGGCGCTTCCGATCTTCTTGAGCATGCTCCCCTGCCGCCCGATGACGATGCCCTTCTGGGAGTCCTGCTCCACGAAGATCTGGGCCCGGATGTAGACGCATTCGGGCTTCTCGCGCTCCGTGAGCTCCTCCACCCGGACCGCGCAGGCGTACGGGATCTCCTGGTGGGTGAGACGGAAGATCTTCTCGCGGATCACCTCGGCGACATAGAACGTCTCGGGCTGATCGGTGAGGGACTCGCGGGGGAAGTAGGCGGGGCGCTCGGGCATCGCGGCGACCACGAGGTCGAGGAGGGTGCTCACTCCCTCGCCGGTCTGGGCCGACACGGGCACGATCTCCTGGAACCGATGGCGCGCCCGGTAGGCCGCGATGAGCGGGAGGAGCCGCGCCTTGGGCGTCACCAGGTCGACCTTGTTGAGGCAGCAGAATATGGGCGCACGCACGCCGGCGAGCCGGGCGAGCGCGTCGGCGTCGAGCCGATCCGGGCGCTCGCTGGCCTCCGCGACGAAGCAGACGAGATCCACGTCTTCCAGCGCGCGCTCCGCCGCCCGCTGCATAAGCTCACCGAGCCGGCCGGCGCCGGCGTGGAGCCCCGGCGTGTCCACGAAGACGATCTGCGCCTGAGGCAAGTGGCGAATGCCGGTGATGCGTGTGCGAGTGGTCTGCGGCCGCCTCGAGACGATGGCCATCTTCTCGCCCACGAGGCGGTTGAGCAGGGTGGACTTGCCGACGTTCGGGCGGCCCACCAGGGCCACGAAGCCGGCGCGATGGGCGGGCGCGCTCATGCGTGCGGCAGGAGCCCGGCCCAGAGCCGCGCGGGCGGCGGCCGGCGGTGCGCACGGGTGAGGATGGCCCGCGCCCGCTCGTGCATGCGCCGCGCCTCGCGCGGACGGGCATCGTCCCAGCCCGCGAGGTGCAGGATGCCGTGGACAACGAGCAGGTCGAGCTCGAGGGCGAGCGGCACGCCCACCGCCGCGGCCTGCCGCGCCGCGGTGTCCACGGAGACGATCACCTCGCCCAGCAGGGGCGTCGGGCCGGGGCCGCCCAGGTCGAACGCGAGCACGTCGGTGCGCTTGCGCGAGCCACGGTAGCGCGCGTTGAGCCGGCGAATGGCGGCGTCGTCCACGAGGGTCACGTGCACTTCGGCGCGGGCACGCCCCACCGCGGCGAGGGCGGCCTGGGCGATCCCGTGGAGGCGGCGGCGCGGCACTCGGGCACGAGACTGACGATTCTCGAGGGCGACGGGCATGAGCCTATATCCGCTCGCCTCGCCTCCGGCTGCGGCTCGCCAAGCGCCCCCAGCCGCGGTCAACCGTTGGGAGGATCCGTGTGTGTTTCGCTGCGAGGGCGTGGCGGGACGCGGTCGTAGGCGCGCACGATCACCGACACGAGGTCGTGGCGCACGACGTCGCGGTCGCTGAAGTAGACGAACTGGATCCCCTCCAGGCCCCGCAGCACCGACTGCGCCTCCACGAGACCCGAGATGCGGCTCGACGGAAGGTCCACCTGGGTGATATCGCCGGTGATCACCATCTTGGAGTTGAACCCGAGGCGAGTGAGGAACATCTTCATCTGCTCGGACGTGGTGTTCTGGGCCTCGTCGAGGATGATGAAGGCGTCGTTGAGCGTGCGGCCGCGCATGTAAGCGAGCGGGGCGATCTCGATCTGGCCGCGCTCGGTGAGGGTCGCCACCTTGTCGGAGTCGAGCATGTCGTAGAGGGCGTCGTAGAGGGGCCGGAGATAGGGGTGGATCTTCTCGATGAGGTCGCCGGGGAGGAAGCCCAGCCGCTCGCCCGCCTCGACCGCGGGCCGCGTGAGGACGATGCGCGCGACCTCACGCTTAATGAGGGCCGACACCGCCATGGCCACCGCGAGGTAAGACTTGCCGGTACCGGCGGGCCCGATCGCGATGACGAGGTCGTGCGCTCGGATGGCGTCGACGTAGCGCTTCTGGTTGGCGCTCTTCGGCGCGATCATCTTGCGGCGCGACGGGACGGTGATCGCATCGGCCATCACCGCGCGCACGTCGGTGCCCGGCTCGCTCCCCGCGAGGCGCAGGGCCGCCCGCACCTCAGCGGCACCGAAGGGCCGGCCCGAGCCCTGGAGGGCGATCAGATCGTGGAGCAGCCGCTCGGCCTGACCGACCTGGCGCTCGTCGCCCCGAAGGGTCAGCTCATGGCCGCGGGCGGTGATGCGGAGGTCGAACTGGCTCTCGAGGGCGCGCAGGTGCTCGTCGTTCTTGCCGAGGATCGTGAGGAGGTCGGACGACGCCGGAAGCTGAAGACGGCGCGTGACGGTGGTGGCCTGTGTCAGGTGTCAGCCTCTCTGGATCAGGATAGCACGGCGGCCCAGCTCAGCTCTTCTCGGGGGGGAGGTCGAGCTTGATGTGCAGCTCGCGCAGCCGCTTGGGCTCCACCTCGCTCGGCGCTTGCATCAGGAGGTCCTGGGCCGCCTGGTTCATGGGGAAGGCGATGACCTCGCGGATGTTGCGCTCGTCGGCCAGCAGCATCACGATCCGGTCGATGCCGGGCGCGGAGCCGCCGTGGGGCGGCGCGCCGTAACGGAATGCGTTGAGCATGCCGCCGAAGCGCGCCTCGACGTCGTGCTGGGTGTAGCCGGCGATCTCGAAGGCCTTGAACATGATGTCGGGCCGGTGGTTGCGGATGGCGCCGCTGGACAGCTCGATCCCGTTGCACACGATGTCGTACTGGTAGGCTTTGATCGTGAGCGGGTCCTGCGTCTCCAGGGCCTGGAGGCCACCCTGCGGCATCGAGAACGGGTTGTGGCTGAAGTCGATCTTCTTCGCCTCGTCGTCCCACTCGTACATCGGGAAGTCGGTGATCCAGCAGAATCGGAACGCGCCCTTCTCGGTCAGATCCAGCTCCTCGCCGAGCTTCACGCGCAGCCGCCCCGCGAGCGGGTCCGCGATGCCCGGTTTGTCGCACACGAAGAACACGACGTCGCCCGGCCCCGTCTGCGTGGCTGCGCGCAGCCCGCCCAGCCGCTCGGCGTCGAGGAACTTCGCGATGGGCCCCCGCGCCGGCCCTTCCGCGAGGCTGACGTAGCCGAGCCCGGGGACGCCCTGCTCCTTGGCCCACGCGTCCAGCTTGTCGAAGAAGCTTCGCGGCCGCGCCGCCGCGCCCGGGCCGGGGACCGCGCGCACGACCGCGCCGCGCTTCGAGGCCTCGGCGAAGACCTTGAACTCCGAGCCCGCGAAGACCGCGGTGACGTCGGCATTCACGAAGGGGATTCGGAGGTCGGGCTTGTCGGTGCCGTATCTCGCCATGGCCTCCGCGAACGGGATACACGGGAACGGCGGCGGCGTGACCGCTCGCCCTTCCGCGAACTCCTCGAACACGCCGTGGATCACCGGCTCGATGGTCGCCCAGACGTCCTCCTGGGTCACGAAGGACATCTCGAAGTCGAGCTGATAGAACTCGCCGGGCGAGCGGTCGGCGCGGCCGTCCTCGTCGCGGAAGCAGGGCGCGATCTGGAAGTAGCGGTCGAAGCCGGCCACCATCAGGAGCTGCTTGAACTGCTGGGGGGCCTGGGGCAGCGCGTAGAACTTCCCCGGGTGGACGCGGCTCGGCACCAGGTAGTCGCGCGCGCCCTCCGGCGAGCTCGACGTGAGGATGGGCGTTTGGAACTCCGTGAAGCCGGCGGCGATCATCCGCCGGCGAATACTCGCGATGACCTTGGAGCGGAGCGCGATGTTCCGGTGGAGCTTCTCCCGCCGGAGGTCGAGGAAGCGGTAGCGGAGGCGCGTCTCCTCCGGGAACTCGGCCTCCCCCGCGACCTGCATGGGCAGGGGCTCGGCGACCGAGTCCACGGTCACCTCGTCCACCGCCAGCTCCACGTCCCCGGTAGGCAGCTTGGGGTTCACCGCGTCCGGGCCCCGCGCGACCACGGTGCCCGACATCGTCACCACGCTCTCCGGCCGCAGACCGGACGCCGCCTCGAAGCTCGCGCTCGCCGCGTTGATCACACACTGGGTGATGCCGTAGTGGTCCCGCAGGTCGATGAACAGCAGATTGCCGTGGTCGCGCTTGCGGTGCACCCATCCGGACAGGCGCGCGCGCTGGCCCACGTGCGTCGTCCGGAGCTCGCCGCAGGTGTGCGTACGATACCGATGCATCAG